>CAYYHH010000369.1:0-2232 GCA_964471645.1 uncultured Oscillospiraceae bacterium | reverse complement strand
GATGATAACTCCGAACCAAACATACAACTGCTAACAAATAAAAATGGGTATGATGAAATATTTGAGTTCCTTTTATTCAAAAGAATCTTTGATAAACCAAAAGAAATAAATCATGAAAAAAGAACTGATGTAAAAAAACGTGAAGTTTCTATTGCATTTCCTGTAGGCGACAAGCCAAACAGTGCAGGAAAATTATTTGCGTACTTGCCTGTGCGCTACGATACTGGATTTCCGTTCATTATTAATGCCGATTTCATTCTTCCTAGCTCCCGGGAGGATATTCAGGATACGCCATGGAACCGTGAATGGCTGATGCCATGTGTAGGGGCGCTTGTTTCTATTTCCCTACCTATACTCAAAGACAACAAACAACTATCAGTCTCCTTTCTCTATTCGCTTGCCAAATCTGTTTTGTTACTAAATGAAAATAATATGTATTATCCCATCGCTAAAGCTGTAAAAGAAGCTTTTACCACTTTGGAACTTATACCGGCCGATGATGGTTCGTTCGTTTCCGCCGGGAATGCCAAGCTGGCCAGTGCAGACTGGTTGAGAAAATTGCTTCGAGAGGAACAACTAAAGTTACTTTACAAAAAAGAACTGAAATGGGTTCATGGCGATATAACTGATAAAGGGCGACATGAGCTTTGGAAGTATATGCGGGAAGAGCTTAAAATCGAAGAACTTACGCCGGACGGTTTTGCTCGTAGAGTTGATGTGGACTTTTTTAGCAATCAAAATAATCAGTGGATGATCAATTTTTATATAAACCTTCATAACCAAAAAACACTTTGGAAAGAAGGTGCATCATGGGATAGTGGCCCACTGAGGAAAAAACCATTCATACGGCTACAAGATGGTTCTCATGTGTGCCCCTTTAACGACGATGGCATACCAAATGTATATTTACCGAAGAAAACACTAGTTAACGCTCAATTACCAACTATAGCAGTTGAGCTAGCATCCCATGACGAAGCACGCCTATTTCTGATATCAGACTTGAAAATACCAGAGTTCGACATCGTAGCAGAAGTTCTTGAGCATGTGCTCCCAAAATATACGTCACTACATCCACCCCAAACAGATGAGCATTTGCTGGATATTGAGAAGATCGTCGAGGCTTTATCCATAGACTCTCAAGAAAAGCGTAAGCGGCTGAATGATGCTTTGCGAAATACGCCTTTCATCCTTTCGCGATTGTCAAATTCCGATTCTGAATCTTATCAAATTCCAGATCAGGTGTATTTTCCTAATAACACATTGAAAATGTATTTTTCGGGAAACTCTGCGGTTAACTATCTTCATTCGATTTATCAGCACTGCTCCGAAGAGATTCTTGCGCGTCTTGGTGTGCGTAATGAGGTTCGCATTGATAAACGAAAACAGGATTTTCAAGGTTGCATCATAATAAGAGATGATCGTGGTCGGCACGAACGAGGATTATTTGGTTTTGACCCCGATATCGCGGTGGAAGGATTGTCGATTGCCCTCTCATCTCCAACACCAGAGCGAAGCCTGTACATTTGGAATAAAATAGTTCTTCCGAACTTTCAATGCATACGAGGAACGATAGAGAAATCAACCAGAGAAACATATGCATACAGCAGCAAGGATGAGATTATTTCAGAAGCTTTTGGCCGTCTGCTGATAGAAAGCAAGTGGTTACCAGGAACGGATGGACACTTTCTTTGTCCCGCAGAAGTTAGCCTCGATGAACTCCCTGAACAGTACGAACGAAGCGAAAAGCTGGCCGATCTCCTTGGGATGAAGAAGGATGTAGTCGCCAAACTGGCTGAGGAAGCAGGTGTAAAACCTGAAATACTTGAGTATGCAAGAAATAACCAACAAGAAATTGAAAAACTCATAGCCAGAGACGCTGCCCGCAAGGACCGCCCAACGTTTCCAGCCAGGCCTGTGGCCAATCCGGAACGACGTCAAGAGCGCCTTGGCGAGCAACTATCCGACGCGCCCGATAAGGAATACGAGAAGCGGGAAAGGAGTGTGCAAGTGCCAACCGAAATTACTGATGAAATAATAAAGACATGGCTCCGAAACCAATATGTGAATGATGACGAGCAAATGGTTTGTCAGATATGCAAAATGGAACACTTTCGGAAACGTAACGGAGAACACCACTTCGAGAAAAAGGAAGTACTTACCTCAAAATTTCTGCCCAAAAAACTAGTAGCCCAGTATCTGGCTCTTTGTCCTCTGTGCGCCGCCAAATACGAT
>CAYYHH010000368.1:0-2235 GCA_964471645.1 uncultured Oscillospiraceae bacterium | reverse complement strand
CGAAGAGCATCGGTTTTGACACCTTATATCGTATCAATAATGGTGTGCTTGTTGGCTCAGAGAATAGCCCGTTCGGTGTTCGCTCCATTCCTCGCGCTTTATGTACAGGAAAGCTTGGGAACAATCACCGGTGCGGCAAGCTATACCGGCTTTATCAACGGAACGGCCAGCTTTGCCACGGCTGCTGCCGCTTTTACAATTACGCGGTGGGGGGACAAGAAAGAAAAGCTCAAAGTGGCGTTGATCCTGAGTTTGGCCTCGATTCCGGTCATTATGCTGGCGCTTCCATTCAATTATCTGATCGTGTTTGCCGCTTTTTACACTTTGTTTTATTTTATCGCCGGCGGGGTAGAACCTATACTGTCATCAGCCGCATCGGAGCGTACGCCTGCCCATATGAGGGGCGTCCTTTTCGGGATAATGGGGACTATAAGCAGTGTGGGAGCAATGATCTCTCCGATAATGGGGAGTTATGTTTCGGTGAAATTCAGCGTCAGGGCAATTTTAGTGCTGATTCCCATATTTACGGTGATACAATCTGTTTGCATTTATGTGGCGAAAAAGAAAGCTCCGCCTATCACCAGAACGGTGGTAATCGACGGCATGAAAGAAGGTGAAGAAATATGATGGATATGCATTTGCATACGTATTATTCAGATGGGACTCTTTCTCCTGCGGAGCTTGTTACGCGCGCAGCAAACAGAGGCATTAAGATACTTGCCATAACCGATCACGATGGGTTGAATGGGATTGCAGAGGCGCTGGATGCCGGAAAACGATTTGGGGTAAAAATTATTCCGGGAATCGAGTTGTCCGCGATTATGTCAGGTGGAGAACTGAATGAGGCTCCGTCACATTACAGGGGAAGTATCATCAATATGCATATACTCGGCTACGACATAGATACTGAAAATGAGGAGTTGAACAAAGCGGTAAGCGATATACGCAAAAAACGGGATGATCGCAATAAAAAATTGCTGATTGCACTCAATGAGATCGGACTGGAGATAAGCGCCGAGGATTTGATACAAAGGAAAAACCAGGATTATGTGGGAAAACCCAATTTTGCATTGGCCCTTGTTAAGCGGGGATATGTGAAAACCGCCAGGGATGCCAATCAACCGGGTATGTTTCTTAAGCATCCCGAAGTAAGAAAAATCCGCAGGGAGAAAATTCACGTCAGAGAGGCAATATCGCTTATAAAAAATGCCGGAGGTTATGCCGTACTCGCACACCCGATGAAAGTTAAGTTCCCGGATACGGGAAATGGGCATGAGGATGTATTTGAACAGCTGGGTCAACTGTCAGATCAGTTGCAAAAGTGGGGATTAGACGGGATGGAATGCTATTACAGTTCTCATACAAAGGAACAAACGGATCGGCTGGTGACTATCGCGAAGAATCGTGGGCTCTTGATAACATCGGGCTCGGACTTCCATGGGCCGGATATTGATCCTGATCTTGATGTTGGCATGACAGGAATGGATCTGCTTGACAAACCTGATGCCGGCGTATATAATTCGGCGTATATATTTAAACGAAAAAGGCGATGACAGGGTAAAGTAAGTGTTATTTCTGTTCCAAGAGAGTCGGATAAGCTGAGAACCGGCATCAGAGTTTCACCCAAGTTCCCCCTGGAGCCTGTTCGCTGAAAGGTTCCTTCCGGGACTCAATAAGCGGACACGGATCCCTCCGTTAAAAGGGTGTGCTTAGTGCATTGAGTGGTCATGGGGGCAGTATTGCCGGCCATGACAAAAAGAGTGGTACCACGGGTCTTTCCGTCTCTTAAGAGACGGAAAGACCATTTTTGTTTGTGATGCTAGCAACAACGATCACGTTCACTCCCGAAGGCTCCGCTATTGCAGAAGAGCACAACGAGCAGCAGGAAAAAGAAAAGAAGGCTGTCATCAATGCCCCCGAAACGGTCACAACGGTCCATATGGAATACCTCCTTTAGGTTTTTCTTCATAGTATGTAGATGGAACCAAGTTGGTTACAAAACTCAAAAGGATATTGATTTGAAGTGGGAAAAACAGATACAAACAAATCAAAATCAATTGTCCGTATAGGATCAAAAAATTGGTGATTATGCAGTAATGCGAAATTTTAACAAGCAAGGAGGCCCAAAAAAATGTGGAACCCTACCAAGGAAAGTATGAGCCGGGATGAAATGCACAATCTTCAAAGTGCCCGACTCAACACAACTGTAAAACGCGTTTATCATAATGTTCCATT
>CAYYHH010000367.1:0-2238 GCA_964471645.1 uncultured Oscillospiraceae bacterium | reverse complement strand
GGAATCTTTAAGTTCCGCAGAATGTCCTGTAAGGACGGGAGGATGGAGGGGGCGGCGTAGAGAACTCTTCTTGTTCGATAGAGTATGAGTAAGGGCAGGAAAGTACGGAAAGCAGCTTCTCCATGATACGAAAATCTCCATCCTTTTCAGCTGCCAGAAGCGCCTCTTCCACTCTGTGATTGCGCGGTATGATGGCAGGATTACTTCTCCTCATTAGTTCATTGGATTCTTCTTTGGGCCTGTTCTCTTTCGCTCGCCTTACATCCCACTTCTCCCGCCAGTCTGAGAATTCGGCAGAATGAAAGATATCCATCCCATCTGGTTTATCAACCGTCAAGCTATCAATCGTTAAGCTCCTGAAAGTATTCGTATAGTCTGCCTTATACTTTTCCATAATGGTCAGCAATTCTGTTATTATTAATTCATCTTCCGCTTCTTTATCAAACAATCCCAATTTCGCCCGCATACCATCAAGCCAGAATCCGAAGTAAAGCTCTGCAAAGCCAGCAATTTCTTCATTGGCCATATTTATCGCCTCATTTTCATCATCGTGAAGAAGCGGTAACAGCGTTTCTGCAAATCTTGCAAGGTTCCATGCCGCAATCTGCGGCTGATTCCCATAAGCGTAACGACCTTGCATATCAATGGAACTGAAAACCGTTCCCGGGCTGTAAGTATCCATAAATGCGCAAGGACCAAAATCAATGGTTTCTCCGCTTATTGTCATATTATCCGTGTTCATTACTCCGTGGATAAAGCCCACCAGCTGCCATTTGGCAATTAATTCCGCTTGCTTTTTAATGACCTCTTTTAGCAACAGCAGGAATCTCTTTTCATCTGATGCAACGGTCGGAAAATGTCTTTGCAATGCATATTCAGCCAGGCTTTGCAAATCCTCGACATTGCCGGCTGCTGCGGCATACTGAAAGGTCCCCACACGAATATGACTTGCAGCTATGCGGGTTAATATGGCGCCGGGGAGTGCTTTTTCCCGAATGACTTCCTGGCCCGTTGTAGCTACTGCCAGGCTTCGCGTGGTTGGAATATTAAGATTATGCAGCGCTTCGCTGATAATGTATTCCCGGAGCATTGGTCCCAGAGCAGCTCTCCCGTCTCCGCCTCTGGAATATGGCGTTCTCCCAGATCCTTTCAGTTGTATGTCAAACCGGCCCCCCTCCGGAGTAATCTGTTCTCCAAGCAGAAGCGCCCTGCCATCTCCAAGCATTGTGAAGTGGCCGAACTGATGCCCGGCATAGGCCTGGGCTATAGGCGCAGCCCCTTCCGGTATCCTGTTGCCTGCAAATATTTCCGCCCCGCTGCTTTGTAATGCGTTTACATCCAACCCTAAAGATGCGGCGAGAGGTTCATTTAGAATAACCAATTGCGGAGAAGGCACCGGCGTTGGGTCCTGTTTTGAATAAAAGGTTTCAGGCAATCTAATATAGCTGTTATCCAGGTGCCACCCCGCATTTATAATTTTCATCGAATTCATTCCCTTTCTAATTCGGGACTTGTTGAACAAGTCTTATTCATTACACTGACTTGTACAGCAGCCCCTAATTTATCATTTATCCTAACCCGGGACTAAAAACGCTATGCAATAGATGAATCGGGGGTCAGTATTAATTAATGTACCCATAAACGGGGCGAAAAATCAAATTGAAATCAGGGAAAATGAAATCAGGGACAGACCCCATGTATGGTTTTTAATACATGGAGGCCTGCCCCGGTGTATGCTGTCCCTGCGTATGCTTTGGCTCTTATGAATGGACCAGCTGATAATAGGATCTGGCCGTGAGTTTATACACAATCCAATATATAATCGCAAAGACAAATATAGTTCCAAGAGTGCTGCCTATAAATAATTTCACATTTGTAAGGTTAAGTACCTCCAGCAGCTTTCGGATGATATTAAAAGCAAATCCGATGTGAACGATAGCCAGCATAATTGGCAGATAAAACACAGTGCGTATCTGATTCTTTATTACACGCTTTACCTCTTCCCTGCTCATCCCCACATTTTGCATAATGGCAAATCGGCTTCTGTCTTCATAGCCTTCAGAGATTTGCTTGTAATAGATGATCATGGCGGTGGCCAACAGGAAAAGAGCACCGATGAAAATTCCTATGAAAAATAGACTCCCATAAATCTCTATGAATTCCTGTCTGGTTGTAAAAATATTTTCTACAGTAGCCACATGGGGAATATCTGCCTCGTTTATCACTGATCGAAGGGTA
>CAYYHH010000366.1:0-2248 GCA_964471645.1 uncultured Oscillospiraceae bacterium | reverse complement strand
TACTGATTTCCTACATTGCCATTCCTCTGTTTACAATCTACACTTTAGTATTGCTGATCTATTTTGCAAAGATACTGATCACCACTCAATGGCCCGTAGGGCAGATTGGACCTATGGTTCTTGTTTACTCTGCGGTCGGGGTGGTCTTGTATGTGCTTTCAAGCCTGCCGGAGAATAGCTTTGCCGGTTTGTTCAATCTCGTGTTTCCAAAGATATGGATCCCGATAGTCCTGATGCAAATGGTATCGGTCTGGATCAGGATAGATGCTTACGGGGTAACAACATCTCGTTATTACGTTGCTCTTTTTGCCATATTCTCGTTGGTGACTGCCCTGTTCTTAAGCGTCAGACCCGGCCCAAAAAACAGATATATTGCTTTGCTGGCAGCGGCTTTCGCCATAGTGTCGATCATTCCGCCGGTGGATGCGTTTTCTGTATCGAGAAACAGTCAGATCAACAGAATAGAATCAATCCTGATAGCTGAAGGCATGTTTGAGGGCGGGGTTATAAAACCTGATGCCAACGCTTCTAATGAAACAAAGCGTGAGGTAACAAGTATTTTGTCGTACTTGGATCGGAGCAGTTCTTTCGAATACATTCCCTGGCTGCCAAAAGATTTTGTAATGTATAAGGATATGAAGGGAAGTTTCGGTTTTGAACCGTTCTATGGGAGATATCCTGATAACGATTACAAATATTTTTATGGCTCTTTGGATACGGATGTTCCTTTGAATATTTCAGGATATGACGTATCTATAGTAGTCAGTTCCTATATGAATGAAAATGAGCAAAAGGAATTTACATTTGAAGCCGGAGGGAAAGGGTATAAGCTGATTTCAAAGCGCATAAGTAAAAATGATTTAGAGGTGACGATATACGACGCAGACGGTGTCAGGGTGATCGGCACAAGACTGCTGCATTATGCAGAGCCGATGAAAGAGTTTGCACTTTCGGGCAAGGATTTATATGCGCCGGATGAAATGACACACATAGTATTTGAAAATGAGGCTGAAATTAAAATCATCTTCCAGCATATTTCTCTTGAGGATATTGATAAAGACTTTTACGCCGATTATACGGCATACGTTTTGTTCAAAGCACCACGGTAAATATTAATTGGCCAAATATAGATTATTGGCTTGATTTGCATGATTATTTTGAATCATGAACTCGAAAACTCTTTATTTGCAAAGATTATAGTCGTTTTCGAGTTCAGAAAGTGCAGGGTTTTTAAAGTGTTTTCATCAAAAACCCTGCACTCAATCAGGCCCGTGCAATCACGTTGTCTTTATTGTAAGGCCCACACCCACTTCGTTTAACGGGATAAACCGGTCCATCTGTGCCCTGACCTTAAATGAGACACAGTGACACGGATATAATTCTTTGATGCAATTATCCTTGAAATATCGGATTGTTTTATTTAGCCTGTCATTAACTTCAAATAAATGAAAGCCGCCGATTACCCCTGTAACTGTTTCATTCCGGCACACCTGTTTTGCATATTCAATAATGTTACAAATTCCGCTGTGGGAGCATCCCGTTATGATAAAAAGTCCGTTTTTACTATTATAAACCAGTGCCGAGTCGTCCGGCAGATAATCGCCACAGAATCCTCCCACGGATTCCTGTATGCCAATGGCCTCTCTTTTTTCAAAAGTATGTATTGATGGTATTTCACCAAGAAAAATGATATTTTCGCTAATGGGTTTAGGAGTCTTTGACAGTTGTAAATTGCATACGGAGCTTATTTCCTCAGGGGTCATGTCGAAACCAATGGACTCACCTTCATACATTTTTTTCTTAAAGACATCCGGGTGAGCGATAAAATCGACGTGTGATAAATCGTATCGATTGGCTAAGTATTTGAATCCCCCGGTGTGATCATTATGGCCATGTGAAACTACAATCTTCGTCAGTCCGCCCAAATCCACATTCATGTCAAGGGAATTTTTGATAAATACGTCCGAGTATCCCGAGTCAAATAATATTCTTTCACTTCCATCTTCAATGTAATAGCTGACGGCAGGTTCTCCCAGGTAATACTGATCTATAAAAGTATTGTTATCTACTAAGACGGTAAGATTCATTATGTTCCTCCAATCCATTTGCAAAGCGTCGTAAATAATAAGTAGTATTATTTAATCTTGTACTTGCGCTGCATTTATTTTTGGTGTGAAGCTAGAAAGACAAAACCCCCAAGCATATTGATTTCAATAAATCTGGGGGTGTAATGTTGGAGGCGACACCC
>CAYYHH010000365.1:138-2250 GCA_964471645.1 uncultured Oscillospiraceae bacterium | reverse complement strand
TCGGCCGCCATCTGCCTTCTTTATCTGATTGATAAAGATCTGGCGGAAAATAATTGTGATGATTTGTATGATTGGTTTGAGGATAGCTTCGGAAGTGCGGTATGCGAAAAAATACTTAGCGGTGATCCACTGAACAAGGCCGTGATTTGCGGCGGGATTGTGGAGAATACATACCTTAAGCTCGTTGAGATACTTGAGGATAACGGCATTCCCTTTGACCCGATATCCGACTGAACAAGGAAAATACACGTTGAGAATTATTAAGAAACCCATCAGGGGCAGGTTGGTAAATGATCAATTTCGTAAACAATAATCCGGTGCTGGATGAATGGATAAAAGAAAAAATTGGCGCAACGGCTTTACCGCTGTTAAGCCGTGATTGCCTATCGGAGTATCAGTTGATGAAACTCAACGAAACTTTGGAGTTTGCTGTAACAAAAAGTATTTTTTACCGTAAAAAATTCCAATCGATAAGCAGCATAAAACTCGGTTCCATCGATGATTTTCAAAACATCCCTTATACAACCCCCTCTGAACTGACAAATGAAGGAAGGGATATGATTTGTGTTCCCGGCTCGGAAATCAGTCGAATCGTAACTTTAAATACATCCGGGTCCACCGGCCCGCCAAAAAGAGTGTTTTTTACAGAATCTGATCAGGAACTGACCGTAGACTTCTTTCACCACGGCATGCAGAACCTTGTTGACCCAACCGATACCGTGATTATACTTTTGCCGTGTAAAACTCCGGGCAGCGTGGGCGACTTGTTGGCAAAAGGCCTGTATCGACTCGGTTGCTCCGTGGTTCCCTATGGTTTCCCCGATGTGAACACTCACGGAGCCGTCGATAAATTAGTTGAAATTTTGGATGTTGAAGGTATCACGTCCATGGTCGGAAGTCCCGCAGAGGTACTCAGGCTTGCCGAATTTTCCCGTACAAAGCCCGGCTTTGCAGAAGCCGGGTTGTCAGGCATTGCATCGATACTTCTCAGCACCGATTATATTTCAGACGCTTTGCGCCGCAGACTGGCCGAAATATGGGGTTGCAGAGTGTTTGAGCACTATGGTATGACAGAAATGGGTCTCGGAGGCGCTGTAAGCTGTGAAACACTCATCGGATATCATCCAAGGGAAAACGATTTATTTTTTGAGATAATAGATCCGGACAGCGGTATGCCGACTGTAGAAGGTGAATACGGTGAAATTGTTTTTACAACCTTGACGCGAAGCGGTATGCCGCTCATACGATATCGAACAGGAGATCGCAGCAGATGGATTCCGGGCCCATGTCCGTGCGGGAGTGTTTTAAGAAGGATGGATAAGGTTCTCCCCCGGGGTGTGGAAAAAGGGAGAGGGGCTATTTTATAACCTTTACGGCCATGGTTTTGAAAATAGCGTACAGCTCATCACCTACCTTAATATCCATTTCTTCTGTGGATTTCTTTGTAATAAGAGCGATAAGCGGAACCCCTACATCAAGTATTATCCTGACACTCCGCTCCTCGGGCACAATATCGGTGACGATTCCTTTGAGCATATTTCTCGCACTGCTCAAAACAGTCCCCTTGCTCAATATTATGTCTTCCGGACCTATAGCTACCCGGGCTTTACCCTCAAATTCTGTTGACACACAAAACTGCACCTGATCGCTTCCATCCAACACCGCAATTTTTTCATCTCCATCTGAAATTATTACGGCATCGTAGATATTTTCCGATTTTCCCGTGCTCATTATATATAGCCTGAGCTGGGATTCGGAAACACGAATACTGCGCCCGATGTGGTGTGCCTTTATGTCCCCTCTTTTGATCATTTCATATATCGTGTACTTTGAAAGCTTAAGCTTTGTTGCCAGTTCTTCCGGCGTATATAAGATATCTTCGTTCATTTGAGCCTCCTGAAGCTGAATATAATTTCACACACATGATATAATCCGCTATCTGCGATTTCGGCATTACGATCCGTCGAAATGTTCGCAGGGCACTAAATGTATGATGTCCACATCCTTAATTTCCCTAATTTTGTGGACATTATATCATAATTGCAGGGCAATTTTGGTATAATCCGCTATCTGCGATTTCGGCATTACGATCCGTCGAAATGTTCGCAGGGC
>CAYYHH010000364.1:0-2257 GCA_964471645.1 uncultured Oscillospiraceae bacterium | reverse complement strand
GAACAGCGCTTTATTTTGGGTAAATCTAATCCTGTGGTTCAGAGAATACAGAATCAGCGTTATGGCCAATTTGGGCAATCAGGAGGAGCTTTATAACAGGTTGATTCAAACGACTGTAGATTATAAGAATTCTTTAAAAGGATTCTTTGACGATGAAGCGGTCGATTACCAAATCGGCTTGATACAGGAATATTTAAGGCTTATGAATGAGCTTTTAAATGCCAGGCTGAACGGCGAAATTGAAAATATGAATCGATTTTATAAGTTAATAATGGACAATATCGAAGAGCGTGGTGCAATATCAAATGCCAATATCCCTTTACCCGGCGGGGAAGACTGGACAGATGCGTTAATCAGGCTGAACAGTAATCTGATCAATATGTCTACCCAATTTTTAACCGGAAATTATCAAGGGGCAATAGAAATTTTTAATGGCTTGATAAATCTGGCAGAAGACATAGGGTCGGCACTTACAGAATCTATAGTAGAACTATTCATTGCCTCGCCACGGGCTCAGGCCTAACGCCTGATGGACCTTTTCTCTGATTTTGGGGATCCTTTCCACTTCAAACATAGGGTTGTCCCTAAACCATTTAACATTCAGGGGAGATGGATGCGGCAACACATAGGCAGGCTTCCCGTTTATTGCCTTGTCCTCAAAAGCCAATGATGTAATTTTCTCCCCGGGAAAGAAAAACTCAGCGGCATATCCGCCGATTATTATGTAGATTTCATTATGGACTGACACTATTTCTTTAGAAAGCCATTGTTTTGCGCAAATCCGTGGCGGCCTTCGATCCCCGCCTCCGGGGGATTTACCCGGAAAGCAATGCGCCATCGACGCGATATAAAAATTAGCCGGATCATAAAACATCGAATCAGATATTTGATACCATTCTTCTTTGAGCTTTCTGCCGCTGGCATCATCAAAAGGTCTCCCCGTTTCATGAACGCTTTTTGAAGGTGCCTGCCCGATCTGCATTATTTTAGAATTCTGTCTGCCCTGAACAATAGGCCGCGGTTCGAATCCAAGCTCATCCCGGCATAATCTGCACTGTAAGATCTGATCCTGCAAATGGTCAAGTTCGTTTGTAATATAGGGTTTTGCCTGCTTACCAGTTTTCATATTGCGAGTTTAGCACATACTATAGGAATAACGCAACGAAAAACTTTATTAACACTTGATGCACCCCCGGGGCCTTTTATTAGCTGAAAATCATAGCCAGCTGAGAGGACAGACCTTAAGGGGAATATTCCAAGGCCGATAACCTGTGGAAGAATCGGTTTTCGGATGTTTATATAATGATAGAAGCCTGACTTCCGTCGCCTTTCCCCTTTGTTACCACTATCTGCTTTTCTATTTTATGCTTCAACTCGGACACATGAGATATGATACCTATAAGCAAATTGCTTTCCGCCAGGCTGTGCAGGACTTTCATCGCCTGTGCAAGCGCGTCGTCATCTAAGGAACCGAAACCTTCGTCAACGAACATGGTGTCAAGGCGTATCCCGCCGGAAGATGATTGGATCTCATCGGACAATCCCAAAGCCAAAGATAAAGAGGCCATGAATGATTCTCCTCCGGATAAAGTCTTCACACTTCTTTCACTGGCATTGTAATGGTCAATTACGTTCAAATCCAACCCGCCCTGTGACCTCAGATCGGTGGATTTATCATTTCGGACAAGCTCATACTGACCGTCTGACATAACCATGAATCGCAGATTCGCACGCTGTATAACCCGATCAAAATAAAATGATTGGACGAAGGCCTCAAGCATTATTTTCTCTTTTCCTGAAACTGTGCCATTAGCCGTGTCAGACAAGGTCTTGACCCATATCATCCGTTCCTCCACATCCAGCATTATTTTCTGCTGACTCAAAATGTTTTCGACAGCCTCTTTGTTTTTGTTGAGCCGGGTGTTTATGGCAAGTATTTTTCTGTTACAACTGATTTTTATATCCTCAAGGGAGTCCCGCATCCCGATCAGGTTTTCGGCATCGACTTCCACGGCATCCTTCAGTTGGTTTTTCAAAAGATCTACTTTTGATTCCAGCTCTTTGCATAATACCTTTTGATTGTCAAGGGCCTCTTTGCTTTTATCGATGGCGAGAAGAATTTCCCTCTTGCTTTTCTCCAAAAGGTCCAAATGATTTTGCGCCGCCTTTTTATTTCCAAAGGCCATCCCCGCCAGCAGCCTATCTTTGTTTTTTGCTATGTTGATAGATTCCGCCGTAAGAATGGCGATTTCGTTAT
>CAYYHH010000363.1:0-2263 GCA_964471645.1 uncultured Oscillospiraceae bacterium | reverse complement strand
AGCGTCAGACTCCGACTCTGAAGGCCGCAGGTTCGACTCCTGTCGGGTATACCACAAAGCGTCCGAAAAGAGCAAAAGTGAACGCTGGAACGTTGAAATTTCAGCGTTCTTACTTTTTTTGTGAACTAGAGGTAAAAAAGTTTATAACTAATCGTAAAGTAAACCATTTGTCACAAAAATGTACAAGCTGGTTAACACTTATATAATATAATTATATGGATTTCCCAAAATAGTTTATAAAAGAGCAATAAATAAACCATTTGAATAAAAAATAATCCAGATGGTTAATAAATTATTGCGCAATAAGGTTTCGTAATAGTAGCATAGGACTATATCTATAATTTACAAATGACAAAAAACTCCCCGCAATTCGAATTAAGTCTGTTATAATAAAAAAGAGAATTTCTAATATTGAAATTTCAATTGTAAGAAGCCGTAAGTTTAGAAAACGGGTAAAACTGCGATGATAAATGCTCAAGCGCTATTTTTTTCAGTTGTAAATAAGGGCAACGCCAATGCTGTTTTGTCAAAGGCTCGCGAAAACGGTGCTGTCGGGGGCATGATTTTTATTGGGGAGGGAACAGCCCGATCTAAGCTTTTAAAGCGAATTGGGATTATGGAAACCCAAAAAGAAATATTAATGATTTCTGCGTCTTTTGAAGTATGCAAGGTTTTGCACCAGAAGCTGAGCGCTGATTTCAAATTCCATCGACGCAACAAAGGGATAGCTTTTACAATTCCATTCAAACGTTTCGGATCTCATTTAAAAACTATAGGCGATGAAATGAACAGCCCATACACTTGCATTATGGCCATAATAGATAAGGGCGGTGCAGCAGAATGCATGAAATCTGCAAGATCAGCAGGAGCCAGAGGTGGGACCTTGCTTCATGGCACCGGAGCGGGCATATCTGCCGATTACTATTTTCCTTTAACCATCGAACCGCAAAAAGAAATATTAATAATAATTACTTCAAAACAAAAAGCCCCTTCTATCAGAAAGAGTATCTTAAATAAACTCGATCAGGATGTGTCTGGAAATAACCTGGTTTTCATGTTACCGGTAATTGATACGAGCGGCCTTAACGAAAACAGACATTCTGAGCGCCAAAGGGGGGTGAGGGCATAAGCTTACTTTTTGAAAAAGGCAAAGAGGTTACCCGCACTCTTTTACCTGTCGTGGCATTGGTATTGATTCTCTGCATTGCTGTAATCGATGTAGAAAACGATGTACTTTTACGTTTTATTGTTAGCAGCTTTATCCTTTTAGCCGGACTTGCGATATTCTTGTGGGGAGTAGATTTAGCTATGAACCCTATAGGTGAATACATGTCCAGAGAGACGGCAACATCGACAAACCCGGTAAAAATAGCACTCCTCAGTTTTTTATTGGGTTTCTTAATTACTGTTGCAGAGCCGGATCTCCTTGTCCTGGGGGCTCAGATAGAATCCGCATCCGGCGGAAGCATGAATGGGAGTCTGGTTGTTTATGTGGTTTCTGTCGGCGTAGGGATTATGATTTTCCTGGGAGTATTCAGGCTGCTGCGCAACAGACCTTTGAACCGATTCATGGCTATATCCTACGGTCTTACTTTTATACTTGCATTTTTAGTAGCCGAAGAGTTTTTAGCTATTTCTTTTGATGCCTCCGGCGCGACGACTGGCGCGCTTACCACACCTTTCGTATTGGCCCTGTCTCTAGGCCTTTCCAGGGCAAAAGGCGGAAAAAATGCAGAGGCGAATTCCTTTGGCCTTGTAGGCATAATGAGTGTGGGACCTATCTTGGCTATAATGGCAGCCTCTATTATATCCGGGCAGAAAAATATTCAGGATAACGGCGTTGGATTTCACATAGAAAAAGGAGTGTTTCAGCCCATAATAGATACCATACCAACTGTTTTATTGCAATCTGTAATAGCACTTTTCCCTATAACCATATTGTTTTTCGCTTACAATTTCGGTAATTTCAGATTACCAAAGCACGAGCTTTTTCGGATAATAAAGGGTCTTTCGCTGACTCTGATTGGATTGGTTCTATTTTTAACTGCTGTTCATGCCGGATTTTTAGGGATGGGCCGGGTAATCGGAATGGAGCTTGCCATGATGGGCAAGTGGGCTTTAATAGTGACAGGCTTTCTATTAGGGATGATAGTTGTACTTGTGGAGCCTGCCGTTCATGTCCTGGGGGCACAAATTGAAGAGGTCAGCGGTGGGCATATCCCTGTTAAACTGATCAGGATGACCCTTTCCATCGGGGTAGCCA
>CAYYHH010000362.1:0-2273 GCA_964471645.1 uncultured Oscillospiraceae bacterium | reverse complement strand
TACAGAAAGGGATAGAAATGAATAAAATCAACAATGCCGAACATTATGGCCTCGATATAAACGATTTTTTGCCTATCTTGGACAGCATTGGTCAGGCCATTTTTATAGATGATGCAAAGGGCTATGCTTTATGGATAAACAAGACAGCGGAAGAAATATATCGGATAAAAAGGGACGAAGTAGTAGGAAAGCACTGTTCATACCTGGAACATATGGGTATATTTGCCCCATCGGTCGCGAGACAGGTGATGGAGGAGAATAAAGAAGTTTCCATACTTCACAAGAATAGGGATGGCAAACAGCTGCTCAGTACGGGTATACCTATTCGGGACAGGGCAGGAAAACTATCGAAGATAATAACCACCTCTCACGACATTACCGAACTAGTTGAATTGCAGGATAAGTTGGAGAGCTTCCATAACACAATACAAGACATCCGTGTCAACGACGGATATAAATATGAAGGGATAATAGCCAACAGCCCGGCCATGTTCGATGTTATCCAAATGGTGGAAAGACTGGCCTCCCTTGATACGACCGTGCTTATTACAGGGGAATCCGGTTCGGGAAAAGGGGTTGTGGCAAAATTGCTCCACGAAGTGGGAAATCGTAAAGACCAGCCCTTCATACAGATCAATTGCGGTGCAATACCTGCAAACCTTTTGGAATCTGAGCTGTTCGGTTATGAAAGAGGTGCATTTACAGGCTCGCGAAAGGAAGGGAAAAAGGGGCTTTTTGAGGCAGCTAAGAATGGGACTGTATTTCTGGATGAGATTGCTGAGCTGCCGTTGAACCTGCAGGTGAAAATTCTGCAAGTTATTCAGGAAAAGGCGGTGCAAAGGGTGGGCGGATTGGACACTATACCGGTAGATGTCAGGATTATATCTGCCACTAACAGAAACCTGGAAGAGATGGTTAAAGAAGGGCGGTTCAGGGAGGATTTGTTTTACAGATTGAACGTAGTACCGATCGCAGTCCCCGCGCTCAGGGACAGACCCGAGGACATAGTACCTATGATCAGGGCCTTTTTAAGAGATAATAATAAGAAGTTTGGTGAAAATAAAACAATGGATACCGCAGTAATGTCGGTACTGTTGAAATACAGGTGGCCGGGTAATGTACGAGAACTGGAAAATATTATAGAGAGGCTCGTGATCACGACCAAAGAAAAGACGATAGTCCCTGACAACCTGCCCGGATATATCTCGGAGGGTGCCAGAAGGCCGGGGGAGATTAATATTTCGCAGAATGCAAGCCTTCAGGATGCGTTGGACTCGGTGGAAAAGCAAATTCTCTCCGATGCCCGAGCCAGATACAAGACAACGAGAGAGATGGCTAAAGCACTTGGTGTCAGCCAGCCCACCATAGTCCGGAAGCTTGCCAGATATGAATTGTAGCGCCAGGGATTGCAAAGTCCCGGTTAAATCAGCAGCGCAAACATCGGTAAAATACCCGTAAATTTCCCGTATATTGCCCGCAACATTTGCTTCATATCGCTTGATTTATGGCGTATTGGATGGTAAAATAAAACAACTGTGTCGCATTTGTCGCAATCAGCATGAGTTGAAAACTGTAACAATATAAAAAGCAGCAACAATCGTATCGATGATAACAACAGAACGTCTTATCACCCTTATGAATAAATAATATGCAACAATGAAAGAGGTAGACAACGATGAAAAGAAAAATTTTGCCGGTAATCTTAAGTTTGGCATTGGCATTAGGTTCCATCGGTATTGTTTTTGCCGAAACAGATATCGCAACACCCCCCGATAAATCTTTTGCAGATATGCCTGACAACTGGTCAACCGCGGCACTGAACAAGGCAGTAGATAACCTGCTGCTTACGGGGTATGAAGAAGGCGGCAAATTACTGATAAAAGCAGATAATCCGCTTACCCGCGCCGAGATGGCCGCCGTTGTCAACAGGGCCTTTGCATCGGTGAAAACCGCCGACATAAGTAAAGCCACAGACATAGCATCGGGAGCCTGGTACGCTGCGGATATGGCCAAGGCTGTTAAGATGGGCACTTTCGCGTCGGACATCAAGATGCGTCCCGGCGACAGGATCACAAGACAAGAGGCCTTTGCGGTTTTATCCAGGGCCTTTAAGCTGGGGTCGGCAAGTTCGGAGCATAAGGCACTGGACAAATTTTCGGATAAAGACGATATTGCGGCTTGGGCCTTAAAGGATCTGGAAGGAATGGCGGCTGCAGGGTACATACAGGGTTCGGGCGGGAAGTTGAACCCAAAAGCCGATATTACCAGAGCGG
>CAYYHH010000361.1:0-2276 GCA_964471645.1 uncultured Oscillospiraceae bacterium | reverse complement strand
CATCGGCCTTGCTTTACTTCAGGGTTCGTCCCCGGTTATTTTATTTAATAGTGTGCTCGTCGCGCACAACCGTCTCCGTGACAGGTTAGCGGACATCGTCAGTGATATCGTAAATTTTCAGTTTGAATTGGAAATCTTCGTATGCTCCCAACATTCTATCCAGTTGTTCCCAGGTAAATACCTTGCCGTCAATAACCACGTTATGTATTTCGTCAGCGAAATCCCAATTATTTTATAACTAATATTGCCGGTTATAATCTTGTCATAACAGCGGCAAGACCCACCTGCTGCAAATGGAAAAGGATGGCTTAAACAAGATCTGGTGGCGGTGGATGAGGTTGGTTTTATCCCTTATACACCTGAAGGGGCAGCCGTGTTTCCATATAATTGTATAACCTATTCTATTTATACGCATACTGAAACAGCAATAAAGACCGCATGCAATAAACACTACGTCGTGAAAGATACAGCCCAGTATGGTATCCACCGGGGGGCCGTCGTTACCGCAGAGTCGCCATACCAGCCTTATGTCCTGTGCTGGGAACCTTTCCCGTTGCTGGATTACAACCTGATGCCTATTTCCCTCATGAATCGCAGCAAGTCAATGTAATCAATCCCAAAATCCCGGCAAACGTTGGGTATTTTTACTCTATTTTTAATCCCAGCACTGTATGTTTCCAAAGTTACTATGGTTTTCCCAAAAGCCAATCCATGGGCGCATAACCATGAATCAGCAGATGAAGCAAATTCTCTTTTAGCCGATGGAGTATATTGTTCATTATCATTTACTGAACTAATTATTGTTCTATAAGACTTTATCACACTAGGGTCAGGTATCCCTAAAACAGTAAATTTGGCACATTCCCTTTCATACCACTCAACTAGTAAATCCTGACCTTTTCGTATCTCTTTTTGGATTTCCTCAATAATTATGATCCTATTCGATGCCTTATCAACCAGCTGCTTCCAAAAGCCAGGGGCAAGATCAAATAGGTACAGTTGCCTATGAGCGGTCATAAATACGTTTGCATCAATGAGGTATTTATCCCTCATAGCTGATAAATTCCTCTTTGAAATAGTCATACAGTTTTGCGGAACCACCCAGCAAATCAAACGCATAGGTGTAACTAATATCGCCGGATTCAGCCCCCTGGATTACAGCCCCTAAAAAGCTATCGCCAAGACGGGACCTACTGGTACGATAGTAGTCACCCCCACCATCAGGGTCCCCCTCGGCCCTTTCACTTAGCGCCATTTCGGTTTGCTGTTTTACGGTATCGACCACATGCTTTGGAATTTTATTCAGGGCCTTAAGTTTGATAGCTACCGCTAACCTACTGACATGAAACAACCTGCTTAAATCATCTATTTGCTCTAACCCGGGCCGATTGTTATCCCATACTTTTAGAACATGAGAGGCAGGAATTAAAAACTCTGCCGTCATCATGTTTATGTTTGTTTCATCGCTATCCCCGTCGACAAATATGTCATCCTCTTGCAATAAGAAATGAAAATATTCGTGAATCAAGGTAAAGATTTTCCCCGCTTCACTGTCCCTACTGTTTATAAACATAAGTGGCGCGACGTCATCATATAATAAAAAGCCCCTAAACTCACCTACATTAAGTCTGCGGCGATTATCGGAACCTACAACCCCGCTTTGCATAACTATGATCCCTTTGTTTTCAAGCTTCTGTCTTAGGTATCTGAAAACGGAGTTTTTGTCTCTGTGTTTTTTATACCAAAATTCATCCAGCCCTATATATTCCCTGGCCGGAAGAATATTTTCCTTACTTAAATCACCAAAGTCATCAGGAAGCAGTTTACTCCAACCTTTTTCCCGGCGATATTCGCCTAACCAATCCTTTTTCCTGGCCATAATATACAGGGTGTCCTGGAGATCCTTGCTTGCTTCCGGTATTTTATTTCCAATCGTTCTGAATTCAGATTCAATTATATTCATTCCCGGAGGTTCATTTAAAAACATATAGCCCAAAGGCGCCTTTAGGAAGTTGGCCAGGCTTTCTACCTGCCTAAAGGTAGGACAGTCCTCCCCGGAAATCCAGGCCTCAATTTTTTTGAATTTGCTTTTTATCTCGCTAAAATCTTTTTGGGATTCTTCAATCGCCCATAAATAAACATCCCTGCTGATTTCCACCCTACTACCCGTAGCCATATGTCCGCCTCCTTTCTAATACCGAATCTCTAATGATTTAAACATGGCAACCATCTTCCCTTCCACATTTATTATAGTCAATTTTCACCCGGATCGGTTA
>CAYYHH010000360.1:0-2283 GCA_964471645.1 uncultured Oscillospiraceae bacterium | reverse complement strand
AATTCATAAAACCGATCAGTTTTGGTCACTAATAAGTAGAAGCTTTTGGCAACCAAAAGCTTCTACTCATGTAAACCGTTATATTAAACTCAATAAAGTCATAATTAATTACCGTACAGCGGAAGATTGGAGGGAGAAAACAAAATGGATTTAATCATCAGAAACGGTACAATCGTCACTGCTGATGCCACATTTAAAGGCGATATCGCCATTAAGGACGGCAAAATCAAGGCTATAAGTTCAAAGTTACCGGAGGGCCATAAAGAAGCCCAGGTAGTAGATGCAAAGGGACTTTTGGTGCTTCCGGGAGCAATAGACGGTCACACCCATCTTGAGATGCCTTTTGGCGGGACAATTTCCTCAGACAATTATGAAGCGGGAACAAGAGCTGCCGCCTGCGGAGGTACTACTACAGTATTCGACTTCGTACTTCAGGATTTCGGAGAAAACCTGGTGGATGCGGTCAAGAGAAGAGACGCCCTCTGCGCGCCACAAGCCTGTGTGGATTATGCATTTCACACCGGTGTAAAAGACTTGTCGGGAGATTTGATCAACAGCATGGATGAGTCCGTTAAATACGGAGTATCCAGCTTCAAGGTCTTCATGGTCTATGACTTCGGGGTCACGGACGGCCTGTTCTATCAAGTCTTGAGAAAAGCAAAGGAAGTGGGAGCCCTCATCGGTGTGCACGCTGAAAACAAGGAAATAATCGATACCCTTATCGCCGAATTCAAAGCTGAAGGGAAAACATCCGCTTGGTACCATTATGCCAGCAGACCCGAATTTGTAGAGGGTGAAGCTGATTTCAGGGCTATCCAGTGGGCAAAAAGCCTGAATGCTCCTTTATATATCGTCCACCTGGCGAATGCACAAGGTATGGAAGAGGTCACAAAGGCCAGAGACGAAGGCTACCCGATTTTTGCCGAAACCTGTCCGCAGTACCTCTACTTCACCAATGAAGTCTACAAAAGGCCCGACGGACGCAACTTTGTGTGCTCGCCTCCAATGAAAGGCAAACCAAGCCAGGATGCTCTTTGGGAAGGCATCAAGCGGGGAGACATAGCGACCATTGCCACCGATCACTGCCCCTTCCAATCCTATGAAAAAGATTGGGGCAAGGATGACTTTACGAAGATCCCCAACGGTTGCGCAGGCGTTGAAAACATGTTCCCTTATATGCTGTCGGAAGCTAACAAGGGCAAGATAACTTTCAACAAAGCAGTTGAGCTATGCTGCACCAATCCGGCTAAGCTGTTCGGTTGTGCACCTCAAAAAGGAGTGTTGGTTCCCGGAGCCGACGCTGATATCGTACTTTACGATCCCAAAAAAGAATTTACTGTAAGTGTGGACAATATGCACTCAGATTATGATCATACCATTTGGGAAGGTGTTAAGCTAAAGGGTTATCCGGTAGCCACCTACAGCAGGGGTAAGCTTGTATACAAGGATGGGGAGTTCGTCGGTGAAAAAGGCTATGGCAAATTTGTAAAATGCAAACCGGTCCGCCACAAAACTCCAAATCTATAATCCATTGAAAGGCCCGGATGTTGGCCTGTCATCTTCCGATAACCAAGGAGCGACTGATTGTCGCTCCTTTATCACTTTGTAATCACATGACGCCCGGGTCGGATTGTTGTTTAAAAAATCCTATTTTATACCGGTTGCCCAAACCTATGGTGTATATATTCGCAGATAAGCCCTATGACCACATTGAAATCTATCTTGCTTACATTAAAGGAAATGTCATAATTCCTGATATCCAACATATCCTTCCCCGTAACCTTGCGGATGTAGCGCTCTGTTGCCTGATCTGTAGTATGCAACAGGTTCTTCGCATCCTCGGTATTGAGATTATAAAAGCGCCTATAGTTGTCAAGGCGGTACTGCCAATCACCGGCAATAAATATTTTTACCAGTTTGGGGTAGTCCCTGAACCTATGAAATCCGCCTCTGCCGACGACCACGGCAGTATTGTTTCCAACCAGTTGAATAAGGATTTCCTCTTCCCTTTCATGAACCATGGCATCGCTGACAACGCTTCGCATTTCGGGGATATATGACTCCATATTCGTAAGAATCGGCGTCTTGCCCAATAGTTCCCAGAACCCGATCTTGGATTTTATATCATCGCTGCTTTTAAGGACCGCATCATAACCCTGAGCCGCTTTTGTTACCGCCTTTTTATCAACATAGGCGGCGGACATGCGTCTTGCCAGACGTTGGCCTATTTCAACGCCTCCGCACCCGGGCTGGGTGCTGATGGTCATAATTATCTGACCGGAC
>CAYYHH010000359.1:0-2286 GCA_964471645.1 uncultured Oscillospiraceae bacterium | reverse complement strand
TTATCCAATAAATTCTCGGGCAGTTTTTCAAAATGATCAAACTGCATAACATATACGCCGCGTCCCTGAGTTTTTGAGCGGAGATCGGTAGCGTAGCCGAACATTTCGGACAAAGGCGCATGCCCTCTGATATGGGCAATGCCGGTTTTTATATCCGTGCCGTCTATCCGCCCTCTGCGGGAGCTCAGATCTCCGATCACATCCCCCATGTATTCTTCGGGAGCAGTGACCTCTACCTTGAATATCGGCTCAAGAAGAGCAGGCTTCGCTTTCTTCGCAGCTTCACGAAAAGCCATAGATGCGGCAATTTTGAATGCCATTTCCGATGAGTCAACTTCGTGGTATGAACCGTCATACAGCTCTACTCCCACGTCAACTACCTGGTATCCCGCCAAAGGCCCTGACATCATGGCTTCGCGGATCCCCTCGTCGATTTTTGAGATATACTCCTTGGGAACGGATCCGCCCACAACAGTGCTCCTGAATTCATACCCTGCACCTGCTTCTCTCGGTGTCACCCGAATCTTGACATGGCCGTATTGACCGCGTCCGCCGGACTGCTTGGCATATTTGTAGTCCACATCGGCGGGAGCCGATAATGTCTCCTTGTATGAAACCTGGGGTTTACCCACATTAGCCTCTACCTTGAATTCCCTCAACAAGCGATCCACAATTATTTCCAAATGGAGTTCTCCCATTCCGGCGATAATTGTCTGTCCGGTTTCGGGATTTGTATAGGCCTTGAAGGTAGGATCCTCTTCGGCTAATTTTGTCAATGCCACGCCCATCTTGTCCTGCCCGGCCTTGGTCTTAGGCTCAATGGCAATCTCAATAACGGGGTCGGGAAATTCCATCGATTCCAGGATGATCGGATGCTTCTCATCACATAGCGTATCCCCGGTGGTAGTGTTCTTCAGACCCACCGCTGCCGCAATATCTCCCGAATAAACGGCGTCTACCTCTGCTCTGTGGTTGGCGTGCATCTGCAATATTCTGCCTATTCGCTCTTTCTTCTCTTTAATCGAGTTGTAAACATAGGACCCCGATTCAAGCGTACCCGAATACACCCTGAAGAACGCCAATTTCCCTACGAATGGATCCGCCATTATCTTAAATGCCAACGCTGAGAATGGCTCCGCGTCGTTGGAGATCCTTTCCGCTTCTTTTTCAGTTTTCGGCAAGATTCCCCTAATTGGGGGAATATCAATAGGAGAAGGCATGTAGTCAATCACCGCATCCAACAATGGTTGAACTCCCTTATTTTTATATGAGGAGCCGCATAAGACAGGGATCAAAGTCCCCTCCAATGTCATTTTTCTGATGCTTTCCTTGACCTCCTGTTTTGTCAGTTCTTCTCCTTCCAAATACTTCATCATTACTTCTTCGTCTGCTTCTGCTACGGCCTCGATCAGGGCATGTCTGTAATTCTCCGCCTCGGCCAGCAGTTCAGCAGGGATATCCGTGATCTGCATGTCCTTTCCAAGGTCATCTCTATATATTTCAGCATTCATTTCAACCAGGTCTATCACACCGGCAAATTTATCCTCGCTTCCGATAGGAAGCTGGATGGGGACGGCGTTGGCTTTCAGCCTGTCTTTGACCATTTTGATAACACCGTGAAAATCAGCTCCTACGATGTCCATCTTATTGATAAAGATCATCCTGGGCACATGATATTTCTCAGCCTGTCTCCAAACCGTTTCGGATTGAGGCTCAACGCCGCCCTTTGCGCAAAGCAAAGTCACGGCACCGTCCAGAACACGTAAGGACCTTTCTACCTCAACGGTAAAATCTACGTGGCCGGGCGTATCTATGATATTTATCCTGGTATCCTTCCATTGGGCCGTAGTTGCAGCAGAAGTTATAGTAATGCCTCTTTCCTGCTCCTGCTCCATCCAGTCCATTGTAGCCGCCCCTTCATGGACTTCTCCTAACTTATGGGTTTTACCTGTATAGAAAAGGATGCGCTCGGTCGTTGTTGTTTTTCCGGCATCGATGTGAGCCATGATGCCGATATTCCGTGTCTTTTCCAACGGAAACTCTCTAGGCATATACTAACTCCTTTCCACAACAATAAATGTTGTTACTGTTAAATAGGATCACCCGGATTCCGGGATCCGGGGTTTCAATCCTTCTCAATTACCACCTGTAATGTGCAAATGCCTTGTTGGCCTCTGCCATCTTGTGGGTGTCTTCCTTCTTTTTAACTGACGCACCGGTGCTGTTGGCCGCATCCATGATTTCTTTTGCAAGCCTTTCTGACATTGTGCGCTCACCTCTGGCTCT
>CAYYHH010000358.1:0-2287 GCA_964471645.1 uncultured Oscillospiraceae bacterium | reverse complement strand
TTAGCCGCCACAACCGGTGACGGTTTTAGCAAAATTGCCAATCGACTCAAATTAAGGGTGTTAATAATGATTGTTCCTGGACCTTTAAAAAAAGGTGACCGTGTAGCCCTGATTGCACCGTCGTCACCGGCATCGGAAGAAAAATTCCTGATCTCTCTTCAGTCCCTAAAGTTTCTGGGGTTTGATCCGGTTCCTTTTCCCTGCTGTCGTGTAAGAAACGGCTATCTGGCGGGGAGTGATGCAGCCCGGGCAAAAGACGTAAATGATGCATTTGCCGATCCACTCATAAGCGGGATCTTTTGCATGCGCGGAGGCTATGGAGCAACCAGAATTCTCCCGTTGCTCGATTATGAAACCATAAAACAAAATCCAAAGTTTTTTGCGGGCTACAGCGATATAACAGCTCTGCATATAGTTTTTAACCGGCGCTGCGGCCTTGTTACTTATCACGCGCCCATGCCCTCGACAGGCTATCACTTGCTCGATCATTTCTCTCTTGAAAGCCTGAAGTCTTCGGTGTTCAACTTTTGCAACACAGGGCGTATCTTTAATCCTCCCGAAGAAAAAATAATCACCTTGAACCCGGGCGTTGTTTCCGGGGCTATTACAGGCGGTAATCTTTCAGTCATGGCTGCTGCTTTAGGCTCGCCTTACGAAGTTGATACAAAAGGGAAGATACTTTTTATTGAAGATGTGGGCGACGCCCTTTATCGGATAGACAGAAACCTGACAGCTTTAAAACTTGCAGGTAAGCTTAAGGAAGCAACCGGTATTATATTGGGAGTCTTTTCAGATATCCCGGCAGAAGACGACATTGGATCCCGGGGAATATCTTTGCAATATATATTCGATCAGCTGATAACCCCTTTGGGGAAGCCGACAATCAGTAATTTTAGAAGTGGTCATATTTACCCTCAAATTACCATTCCTATGGGAATCGGGGCAAGATTGGATGCAACGGCGGGAATTGTCGAAATACTACTTTGCTAAGTGCCTGAACCTTTTAATCTTCTTGGTAGTAGTCTTGATGAATTCGTCTTTTCTTATACTTACGTTCCGGATTCTTTTATACACCGGAAGCTTCTCATTTATGTCCTTGATTGTTTCTTTGAGCAATTTGTAAATCCCGGCATCATCGAGTTCGGCGCCAAATTCTTCATATATGATATCATAGGCGGGGTGTATCTGCACTCCCACCGTCGTCCCTGCCTCTTCATCCTCATCTACACCATGGACGAGGCTTTCGTGAACATATTTGCTTCTGTTTACATACAGTTCTATTTCTTCAGGATATATATTCTTACCTGTTTTAGTTACGATTACATTCTTTTTTCGCCCGGTAATAAAAAGCCACCCTTCTTTATCGATATATCCCAAATCTCCCGTATAAAACCAGCCGTCCTTTATGACTTCTGCGGTTTCCTCCGGCATTTTGTAATAACCAAGCATCAAATTGGGACCTTTAAAAATGATTTCTCCTACGCCATCCCCGTCGGGCTCGGCTATCTTCAACTGTCCGCTTGCAACGACCGGGCCTACCGAATCAGGTTTCCTGCGCCGATTGCAGAAATCCGGCGTACCTGAAACCAGAGGAGAACATTCGGTCAAACCATATCCCTGAAGGAAATTTATTCCGAAATCCTCAAACCCCATAGATACGTTCGGATCGATTGCCGCAGCACCGCAAACAACCATTCGAAGATTGCCGCCAAAGCTTTCATATATTTTTTTGAAAAGCTTTCTCTCTGCGGAGATTCCGATCAGCTTAAGGGCCCGGCTCACTTTGATTGCTCTTTTTAAGGCGCCGCTGAGTTTGTTTTTCTCCGCCTGTTTCCATATCTTATTGTAAATCGATTCGAACAGGAGCGGGACACCGATCAAAATCGTCGCTTTGGCCTCAATGAAGTTTTTAGTAACATATTTAAGACCTTCACAAAAGGCTGCCGATGCGCCGCTGTAGAGTACCACCAGCATGCCCATGGTATTTTCAAAAGTATGATGGATCGGTAAAATAGACAGGGTTCTGTCCTCGGGCTTCACCTTGACAATCCTGCAAGTGTCCATTATATTGCTGGCTACATTTCTATGGCTCAACATTATCCCTTTGGCGGTGCCGGTTGTTCCCGAACTGAACAGCAACATATTCATTTCATCCGGATTCGGCTCCGTATCCAGGAATTCCCTGTTGCCCAGTTTAAGCAACTTCTCACCTTTAGCTATCAGACTTGTCCAGTCTACAATGCCGTCGACAACAGGTTTCTCAACAATTTCTTCAGAAGGATCTGTA
>CAYYHH010000357.1:0-2305 GCA_964471645.1 uncultured Oscillospiraceae bacterium | reverse complement strand
GTGGTCCCGGCCAAACATAAACTACATAAACTACACATGCTACTTAGCCTACATGTTTCCGCCGTACACATGATCCAAATATTCTTCTGCAATACTTATGAGCTTATTGATCGTTGCGCCGGGTGTCGGCTGCCTGTCGGACATTTTGTAGTTGGGATAGAAGCGGGAGATATGAAGAGGGATGGCCGGATCTACGGACGCCAGCCAGGCAGACAATTCTTTCATTTCTTCTTCACTGTCGTTTTCTCCGGCAATGACCAGGGTCGTCACCTCAACATGGCATGCAGCCGCCGCCAGCTGTATGGATTCCTTTACCGTCTCCAACTTGCCGCCTATGTCTTTGTAAAACTTGTCAGAAAAACTCTTCAAATCGATGTTGAATGCATCAATAAAAGGCAGCAATTCCTTCAGGGGCTTTTGGTTGATGTAACCGTTGCTTACAACTACATTGAAAAGCCCTTCTGCTTTGGCCAGCTCGGCGCAATCCCTCACGAACTCATATCCTATCAGGGGTTCGTTATAGGTATAAGCAATGCCTATGTTGCCCAGCGGGATCAAATCCTTGGCTTTTATTACTATATCCTTCGGGCTCAATTCTATGACCCTTGACGGATTCTCCATAGAGATTCTGTAATTTTGACAAAACGGACAGCGGAGATTGCATCCGTAACTTCCTACAGACAAAATATTGCTCCCCGGATGAAACCTTCGCAGGGGCTTTTTTTCTATGGGGTCCAGGGCAATAGAAGTGACCTTGCCATAATTGTCTGCAACAATCTTTCCTCCGCGATTTGCTCTGCCTCGGCAAAAGCCCAGGTTGCCTTCCTTTATCACACACGCCCTTGGACAAATCTCACATAGTATTCCTTCGCTCATTGATGACGCACCACCTCAAACCTCTCCATGCGGTAATCGTCGCGAGAGGATATGCCGGCCTTCTTTAAAGCGATTTCCACCTGCTGCTCCGGCGTGGTCACGCCCTCCAGATTCGGAAGTAGCAATCCCCTTTTTCTTCCCTTGGAAACGATTACACCGTAACGCTTTACATCCAGCTGTCTTATTGACTCGATCGGTTCCGCCTCCCCAAGAACATCCACGCTGTAAATCAGCTGGTCCAGCTCTTCCGCTGTAACAGGGTCGAACCGCGGATCTCCTATACCGGCGCTGACTGCGTTTTTGATGATTTCATAGGCAATGCTGGCTTCCTCCGGGCTTATGGTTCCTATACAACCTCTCAAGCGTCCATGTTTTTTTAGTGTGACGAAAACGCCGGCCTTATTATTTATCAGCTCATAGGGCAAATCAGTCGCACTTTTAATATATTTCCTTTCTTTCACATAGGATTCAAGAGATCTGCGCGCCAGGGCTACATAATCATCTTCCCCAATGCGTATTTTTTCCCGCGCTGCCCTTGCTCTTTCTTCATATATTACATCAAAATGCCTGGATTCATCATTGCCCGACGAATGAAATGTTGCCACAGCATAACCAACGCCGAAGGGTCCTTCATATGATAAAAGCTCAGATTCTACAGCGCTGCCGTCCAGTGCCCCCGCCATCATAATAAATGCCCTGAGCCCGCATTCCCCCGCAGCCTCGCAAAACCCCTCGTCAAACTCCATGAAAGCAAGAAAATCCCCTTTGTCCATGGCCTCGGTAACCTTTTCGTCAAATTCCGGTCCTTCCGCCGCATAGCTGTAAGGGCCCTCCTCCTTGAGCCGATGGGAAAGGTCGCCGCTTGCAACGATGACTACACGCCTCCCAAGTCTTCCCACCGCTTTTTGAATACATTTCCCAAAGCGATAATGCTCGATGAAAGACAGACCTGAAATTGATATCCTGACCACCCGGTAGTCTTCAAGATACTGCTCAATAAAAAAAAGCGGGACTAGCGCACCGTGATCCAGCTTGCTTTCCCTTTCACCGAGAGTGCCCCCCGGAATTCCTTCCTTCGCGGCAGCCTCCTCAATGGCGCTTATAAGCTCCCCGTCATAATCGACTGATATGCGGGTTTTATAATCGCCAAACCTGCTCAGATCCCCTTTGGCGCCGGCGCCCGGCGAAACGTGGATGTAGTCCTGATATGTTACGGAGTGAGGTGTTATTACCACCACCGTATCGGGCCTTATCCTGCCGATTTCCTTTGCCGCATGTTGGTATGCCTCAACAGTTTTCTCGATTTCGTTTTCCTGCCCCCTGCCCACTGCCGGGACTATCAGCGGAGGATGCGGTACGATAAATGCAGCTTCAACAGACATTGAATTTCCTCCTTTCCATCCGGATCTAAAATACCTATTGGCCGTCC
>CAYYHH010000356.1:0-2322 GCA_964471645.1 uncultured Oscillospiraceae bacterium | reverse complement strand
AAAGGTAGAATTATCTCCCTATGACCTCTCCAGAGGAAGAATTACCTGGAGAGATAAATAGCACCATTGCGGCATGCGCAAGTTAGGAGGAAAAGAAATGAAAGTAAGAGCTTCCGTAAAACCCATTTGTGAAAAATGTAGGGTAATCAAGAGAAACGGGAAAGTCATGGTCATCTGTCAGAATCCAAAACATAAGCAGACCCAGGGCTAATAGTAACACCACAATTTGTGAGAAATGTCTTTGTTGGGAGCGGCTGTGTTTTCCTGTCGTGAGGCAGCGAAACGACCGACGGGGCATTCAAATATTTTCAATGATTCAAAGATAAATCAGAAGGAGGAAATAGCGTATGGCTCGTATAGCCGGTGTCGACTTACCAAGAGACAAAAGAGTAGAAATCGGACTTACCTATATATACGGCATTGGTAGGACTACTTCCAAGGAGATCCTGAAAAAAGCCGGTATCAGCCCGGACCTGAGGGTCAAGGATCTTTCAGAGGATGAAGTAGGTATGATCAGAAAGATCATCGATTCTGATTATCATGTGGAAGGTGACCTGAGGAGAGAGGTTTCTCTCAACATCAAAAGGCTGATGGAAATCGGCTGCTACAGGGGGATCAGACACAGAAGAGGTCTGCCCGTGAGAGGTCAGAACACCAAGACCAACGCCAGAACAAGAAAAGGCCCCAAGAAGACCGTGGGCAGAAAGAAAAAGTAAAGGAGGTTCGAAACGATGGCAAAACAAGTAAAAAAGAATGTTCGTACTAAAAGAAGAGAACGTAAGAACATCGAACGCGGTCAAGCCCATATCCAGTCGAGCTTCAACAATACTTTGGTGACGCTTACGGATCTTGCAGGCAATGCCCTTTCATGGTCCAGCTCCGGTTCCCTCGGATTTAAGGGATCGAGGAAATCCACACCTTATGCAGCCCAGATGGCTGCCGAGGAAGCGGCGAAGGCTGCGATGGAACATGGACTGAAAACGGTAGAAGTATACGTTAAAGGACCGGGTTCGGGACGTGAGGCTGCGATCAGGGCACTGCAGACGGCAGGGCTGGAAATCAACATGATCAAGGATATCACACCGATCCCCCACAACGGATGCAGGCCGCCGAAGAGAAGAAGAGTTTGATGAAAGGGAGGTGTCATTAGAATGGCCAGATATACAGGACCCTCTTGCAGACAGTGCAGAAGGGAAGGACAAAAGCTGTTCCTCAAGGGCGAAAGATGCTATAGCACTAAATGCGCCATTGACAAGCGCGCATACGCACCGGGACAGCACGGACAAAACAGAAGAGCCAAGGTTACGGAATACGGGCTTCAGCTCCGCGAAAAGCAAAAAGCTAAGAGATTTTACGGATTGCAGGAGACTCAGTTTCGGAACTATTTTGATAAAGCTGCAAAAAAGAAGGGGCTTACAGGCGAAAATCTGCTCGTAATGCTGGAAACCAGAATGGATAATGTGGTATTCCGGATGGGCTTCGCTTCTTCCAGAAAAGAGGCGAGACAGCTTGTAACTCACAACCATTTTACTATCAACGGCAAAAAGCAAAACATTCCATCTTACCATGTGTCTGCCGGTGATCTGATAAAGGTTAAAGAGAAGAGTACTTCTTCTCCTAAATTCAAGGAAATCAGAGATATGTCCATCAGCACTCCGTCTTGGATCAGCGTCGATACGGATAAGCTTGAAGGCAGAGTTTTAGCAATGCCTCTTAGGGAAGAAATCGATACTCCTGTTGCAGAGCATCTCATCGTTGAGCTCTACTCTAAGTAATTGGAAGGGTGCCGGCTTTGGCCTTGCGGGACCATTGCGGCAGATCTGAGAAAAGGAGGGTTTTACAATGATAGAAATTGAAAAGCCAACAATCGAATGCTTGTCTTCCGAGGGTCAAATCGATTACGGTAAATTCGTGGTTGAGCCTTTGGAACGAGGATATGGAACAACTTTGGGGAATAGCCTGAGAAGGATTCTCTTAAGCTCACTTCCCGGAGCGGCTGTCTCTTCAGTTAAAATAGACGGTATTCTTCACGAATTTTCCACCATACCGGGTGTGAAAGAAGATGTGACAGAGATCATACTGAACCTGAAGAAACTGGCAGTGAGAATTACCGATAGCGAAAATACAAAGCGGGTAATTTTAAATGTGGCAGGACCCAGGGAAGTAGTTGCCGGCGATATAATCGGGGACAGTGGTCTTGAAATTTTCAACCGCGATCTGCACATTGCCACCTTGGAAGAGAATGCGTCACTGGTTATGGAGATCAACATCTCAAAGGGCAGGGGATATGTACCGGCCGAACAAAACAAATATGAGAATATG
>CAYYHH010000355.1:0-2339 GCA_964471645.1 uncultured Oscillospiraceae bacterium | reverse complement strand
AAATCGCTGCGGTGATAGTAGAACCGGTGGCGGCAAATATGGGTGTTGTTCCGCCGGGAAAAGGATTCTTGGAAGATTTGAGAAATATCTGCGACGACAGCGGATCGCTTTTAATATTTGACGAGGTCATCACCGGGTTTCGCTTAGCTTCCGGGGGAGGCCAACAATATTTCGGCATCAATGCTGACATGGTGACATTTGCGAAGATCATTGGCGGGGGCATGCCGGTGGGAGCCTACGGGGCGCGCAAAGAAATAATGGAACATGTGGCGCCACTGGGCGGAGTATATCAGGCGGGGACCCTGTCAGGAAATCCGGTAGCCATGGCCGCCGGAATAGCCCAGCTGGAAATATTGAAATCTAATCCGGAGATCTATGGAAAGATAGCGGATTCGGCCGAAATCCTTGCAAAATCGCTTCGAGAGGCCGTCAAAGAATTGGACGCTCCCATCTGTGTAAATCAGATAGGTTCGCTGCTGTGCTGTTTCTTCACCCGGGAGAAAGTCGTGGATTTCAAATCGGCAAAAACCAGCAACACTCAGCTTTATGCCGAGTATTTTCGCAGGATGCTGGACAGAGGCATTTACCTTGCACCGGCCCAATTCGAGGCGATGTTCGTCAGCAGCTCCCATTCAACGGATGATTTAGCCGGGACAGCGGAGGCTGCTTATGAATCGTTGAAGGAAATGAAAGGGGAAGGATTGTTTTAATGAAAGGTATACTTATTTTGGCTCACGGCAGCCGGGAAGCAGCAACGGAAAAGACACTTAAGGAAGTAGTGTCAATTGTGGAAACGCTGATTGAAAACCACCCGATAGAGACTGCATTTCTTCAGTTTTCACAGATCGATCTGGAGAAAGGGCTCGACAACCTTATTATGAAGGGAGTCGATGACATAGCGGTCATTCCATACTTTTTGTTTGAGGGAGTCCATATCAGGGAGGACATACCCGGCGAAATCGAGGAATATCTGACAAAGCACAAGGATATCAAAATTACTATGGGCAAGACCCTTGGCGCAGACAAGCGATTGGCTGAAATTATCGCAGACAGGATAAAAGAAGCGGTATGAGGAAACTGTACTTGATCGGCGGCGGCATGGGGAGCCCTTCAATGTTGACAAAAGATGGCGAGAAAGCCTTGCAGCAATGCAACCCGGTGTTCGCATTCGACCGCATGGCCGAATTATTGTCAAGTGTTCGCCCGGATATAAAAAAATGTTCCTACGATCAACTGGTTCCATTGATTCGAAGCGCTGAAAGCCGGCAAATAGGGGTCCTTGTTTCAGGGGATGTGGGATTTTTCAGCCTTGCCAAAAAGATCAACGAGACCGTTGATGATGAATTTGAGATCATCAATATATGCGGAATCAATTCGTTGCAATATTTGTGTGCAAAGCTGCAGCTGCCCTACGAAGGTATGAATATCATCAGCCTGCACGGCAGGGATTCAGCCTTCAGCCTTTTGGGGGGCATCGCTTACAATCCCTTTACCTTTGTACTTACCGGAGGTCAAAACAATGCGTCGGATATCCTGGATTTCCTGTCGGGCAAAATATCCTGCAATATAAAAGTCACCGCTGCCGAAAGCCTTTCTATGGAAAGTGAGAGGATAGTCAGCGGGAGTGTAAATGAACTAAAGGGCTTGAAGTTCGGGCCGCTGACAGTACTTTTATTTGAAAACAAAGATTACAAAAAGCAGTGCAGGCCTTTCTTTGACGAAGATTTTATCAGGGGTAAGGTTCCCATGACAAAGCAGGAGATAAGATGGACCTCGGTAAACTATATGGATATCAGCCCCGGTGACATAATTTTTGATATCGGGGCAGGAACGGGTTCCGTAGCTTTGGAAATGGCTGCTCGTGCCCACAGTGGAGTCGTATATGCCATAGAAAAATTTGGGGAGGCAGTCGGGCTTATTTCTTTGAACAAGGAAAAGCACGGGGCATACAACGTAATTGCTGTCCCCGGAAACGCAGCATCATGCATAGATAATCTCCCGGTACCGGACAAGGCTTTTATCGGCGGCAGCGGAAATGAGTTGGCCGAAATAATCCGGCTCCTTTTAAATAGGAATCCGGGCATCAGAATAGTGGTGAATGCCATTGCTCTTGAAACTTTGTCTGAAACCCTTACTGTACTCAAGGGGTTCGATTTTGAATATAAGGTCTGTTGCATAAATGCTTCAAACAGCGCCCGGAGAGGCGATTACAATCTCATGATGGCCAATAACCCGGTTTACATAATTGCGGGCAATCGAGTGTGAACTGAAATTGATAAAATGAATAAACAAATGTATAAACATAGGTAAGGGAGGGGATTGAATATTGTTAAAGACAT
>CAYYHH010000354.1:0-2346 GCA_964471645.1 uncultured Oscillospiraceae bacterium | reverse complement strand
AGGCACCCCGATATCCATCCCTGTATGTAGCTTGTTGACTTTCAAAGTAGGATGCAGTCTATACCCGAACTCCGAAGTCACTCTCTTTGATGCGGGGGCGGGCCACGCCAATTGTCCCCCCACATAATCCCCTCCGCCTTGCAGCTTAAGGATTTCCGCCACAAGGGCATTGGCTTCGTTATTGAGAGCATCCACTTCTTTTTCCAAAGCCTTATTATCCCCGGAAACTTCCGCCTTCAGCTGGGAAACATCTCCCCTGCTGACCTGCAATTGCCCCTGCTTGCTGGCCTCCGCCTGTTTTTTGACCGACAGGTTTTGCTTCAGTTCCTCCAATTGCCTGCGATGGCTATCCATTGCTTTGTGTTGTTCTTCGAGCTTCTCAAGCATTTCCACATCATTGTCAAATATTTTTTGTGCCATGTCCAGATTTGTTAAAAAATCAGTTATGTTAGTGGAGCCTAATAAAACTTCTAAGATGCCCACCTCTCCATTTTTATACATGGCTCGGATCCTGCTGCCCATCTCACTGTTTTGCTGATCGATATCCTCTTGTTTTGCCTTTAATTGAGCCTCAACCTGTGCAATTTTCTTATTGGTATTAAGAATCTCGCTTTGAAGATCACGGATCTCCCCTTCGGCTTCCTTGATCAAATTGTCCAGACTTTTAATCTGAGATGCAAGCTTACTTTCTTGGTTTTTGCCCGCCTTAAGTTGATTTTGCAGCCTGGTGATTTGTCTGTTCAATTCATTGAGCTTGTCCTGCTCATTTCCGCCAAAACTTGGCCCAAGGCTGACAACGGAAAACACGAGTACGGCTATCAGGCAGTAACACAGTCGGCGCATTGCAGGTTTTGCTTTCATGTTTCAAATCCCCTTTCCCTACGTATCCAAAAATCTACGCATTGAAATAATACTTCCAAAAGCACCTATGCAAATTCCCAGTGCCATGAATATTTGTATAAGATTGACGGTGAGAAAACGTTGAGGAACCATGGTAACCGAAAACATAAGGAAAACATCCGTCCCAAAAAGCTCAGTTATTTTCAGGTAAATATAGCTGACAAGCCCCACTGACAATATCGCTGACAGGAATCCTATCATCATGCCTTCCACCAGGAATGGCCCCCTTATGTACCAGTTGTTCGCCCCTACATATTTCATTATTCCGATTTCCTTTGCCCTGGCTAATACGGTTAGTTTTATGGTATTGGATACAACTACCACCGATACGATCACCAGCGAGAAAATTATTACCAGCGCCCCAGTTCTCATATACTCTGTAACAGTAATCAGCTTGTCCACAGCGGTCTGGTAATATTTGATATCCTCAATCCCTTCCAATTTTTGTGCCGCCTTCACTACATCGTCCGCCAGCTCCAGATCGGAAATCTTGATTCTGATGGAATTTGGAAGCGGATTTTCTTTAAAACCGTCCAGCAGGTAGCTTTTATCCCCCCACTTGAGTTTATATTCCGCCATGGCCTCCTCTTTTGATAAGTACCACGCCTCTGAAACCCCATCGACCTTTTTGAGTTTTCCTATCATTTCCGTAGACGCGACTTGATCCGTTTCTTCGGTCAAATATATCTGGATAGTGTCAAATTGCTTTTTTGCACTTACGGTGACCATATTTACGTTAACGATGAGTATGAAAAAAAGCCCCAACACTAAAAGCATTGCCGTTATAGAAAACAATGAAGCAAAGGTCATCGCCCGATTTCTTAAAAGTTGAAAAAACGCCTGCTTTATTGCATTAAAAATTCCCCTAATAAACATTATTATCAAATACCCCTCCCGGCTTGCATCGATAGCTACAGGCATCTTCACCTTCATAAAATCCGTACGCACCGCCTCTGTCGTCCCGGACAATCTTTCCCCTATCTATAGCTATGACACGTTTTTCCATCCGATCTACTATGTCCTTGGCGTGGGTAACCATAAGAATAGTTGTTCCCCTGCGGTTTATCTGATCCAGCAGCTGCATTATTTCCCACGCAGTATCCGGATCCAGATTGCCCGTAGGTTCATCGGCAATAAGCACTGTCGGGTTATTTATAACGGCCCTGGCGATAGCTACCCTCTGCTGCTCGCCTGCCGATAGTTCGTGAGGATATTTTTTTGCCTTCGAACTTATGCCCATCAGGCTGAGTACCTGGGGCACGTTTCTGCGGATAGTTCTGGCACTGATGTGCAATATCTCCATGGCAAATGCAACATTTTCTTCAACGGTCTTGTTAGGCAAAAGCCTGAAGTCCTGGAAAACGATCCCTATGCTTCTCCGCAGCTTGGGAATTCGACGGTTGGAAAGACCGGTAACTTCAGTACCGTTTACCTTTATATTACCTT
>CAYYHH010000353.1:0-2355 GCA_964471645.1 uncultured Oscillospiraceae bacterium | reverse complement strand
GTTTCGGTGGCAGAACATCGCCGGACCTCTTTCAAAACTGCTGCAATGCAAATACACTATGTGAATTTGATGGTAAACTGGACAATGTAGTTTCAGAACCAGTCTTTGTGCAGAAGGTTTACGACGCTGTTCTATTCAATCTACAGGGACTGAAAACTGTAACCAATCAAAGTTTTTGCCCTGCAATTCCAAGAGGACACAGACTGAAAAGAGTTATCGATATAAGATGCAAGAGATTTTTCAATCCAGAAAATGTCGATGATCCTTCAAACTTAAGGCTAAACATAAACACTACGATATCCGGCGCATCGTTTATACAAAATTGCATGGGAGAAGAGCTGACCGTGGTGGGGCCTGACGGTACTTACTCGGAGAAAATTATTTACGCAGAGACGAGAGAATGCGATGAGAAAGGAAAGGGCACGCCTATATTTGGCACCCAGAATATTGGAATTACAGGTGACGTGCAGGTTTGCCTGGATCTGTTGCTTTGCGACAGGTACGATCATGAGGTCATTTTCACAGTTTGTACCAATGTCAATATTGCACAGGATTGCGCACCCCTCAGCCTGACTAACTTCTTCGAATTGTGCATACCATCGACACAGAATACGGCCTTCATGCCCCGGTTTGCTGAATTTTGCAACCCGGCATGCGAAGCAAGGCTGGCTACTAACAACATGGGCAGGGACCTGACCCTATGCCCCGATGGTACTATCAAGGCAAACCTCATCGTTGCGCTCTGTATTACCTGCGAGAAAAAAATCATAGTTCCGGTACAATTATGCGTACTGTCTACGGGATTCGTGCAGGTCTCTCCTCAGGTGTCGGCCATATGCACTAACTTTCCGCAACTCTTTCCCGACCAGATCGATGAGGAAAACGAGGAAGAAGACGAATGTGAAATCATATGTCCGCCAAAAGACGACGACTGTCGCATGCCTTGCCCACCGCCATGTAACCGCCCCGGCCATCATTCAAAACCGGATGGAAAACGCTGATCATTTAGCGGTTGATGCAATTAATGGCCGTCTGCATATCAAGCACCGGCCATTTTATTTTGTATCCCCGCCCTCAATCAAGACATCCTGACTCGCAGCCTTTTCTTCCAAACTGAGTTTGTGCATGCGGATTCCGCCTACTGTAAATACGGCAAGCCCGATCCATATTATAAGAAAACCAAGGAACTGGTATAAATCGAAGGGTTCTTTATACAGAAATATCCCTAAAACCAAACCCATGGAAGGCGATATGTATTCAGTTATTCCCAAGGCCACCAAGCTGATCCTGTTGGCCGCCATGGCGAATAACGACAAAGGAATGGCGGTAAACAGCCCGGATAAAAACAAAAGAGCTATTTGACTCGGTTTGCCCACTGTAAATGCACCTCTGCCGTTGAGTTCCATATAGAGTATCACGCTTATGGCAATCGGTGTCAAAAATATTGTTTCATAAAATAATGACAGTAAAGCCGGAGTTTGCAGTTTCTTCTTTATCGCTGCGTAGGCGGCAAAGCTGAAGGCCAAAACCAATGCCAAAACAGGGATCTGACCATAGGAAAGCAGCATGACGCATACACCTGTGAACGCCAAAAGTATCGCCGCAAATTTATACTTGTCCGGCTTTTCTTTAAAAAACACTATACCATATACGCAAATCATCAGAGGTTCAATATAATATCCTATGCTGGTCTGAATTATAAAGCCGGCGTTGACCATCCAGATATAAAGTCCCCAATTAACAGAAATTATAACACCCGCCGTTATGAATGTCGGCAAGGCGCCCTTTTTCTTAATAGGTTCAATCACGCCTTCCCATTTATATACCAACAGGCCGGCAATAAAAACTAAAATACATGCCAGTACCAATCGATAGAACATAATCAACAATGGATCGATCGGGTATAGGGACTTCCAATAAATAGGAAGTACGCCCCATAGAAAAGCGCAGAGGATGGCGCAGGCCATCCCCAGCTCAGTCTGTCTTTTGTCATTTTGGGATTGCATGAATGATTCTCCTAAACCGGCTGATTTTCTTATTGTATCAGGCTTGATCACATAGTCCATTTGATATTCTATTGTATATTTTCTATATTGTAAAGCTCTTTACCAAATCCTGATAGATCGGTTTAGAACAGCCCCCCTAAAAATCCTCCCTTTTTGCCGTCGCCGCCTTGGCTGAAGAGCAGGATAATGACAACTATGATAAGTATCCAGCTGATTCCCCCTTCACCGCCGCCTCCGTCACAATCGTTCCGCCCGCCGCCTCCGCGAAACAATCCAAAGCCCCCGGTAAGTATAAGTACAATTACCAGAATCGGTAGCCAGCTCCCCCAATCCCATTCATCTTCCTTGT
>CAYYHH010000352.1:0-2359 GCA_964471645.1 uncultured Oscillospiraceae bacterium | reverse complement strand
TTGCATTTGACGGAGATTTGTACAGCAGGAGCCTTATGCCTTCGGCCTCGGCAAGGTCAATTATTTTATTCAGATATTCCATGTTTTTTTCTGTTACATCTTTGATCTCAGTTATATCGGTGACATCTTCCCAATCCACTTTATCGGAAACATTGTCCAATCGCACATAACCCTTTTCCGGATCTGTCGAGTTTGTGTATTTTCGAATATAGTCCTGCTTTTCGAGTTCTTCCCATCTGTCGTGATATTTCATAATGTCGAAGATATAGTAGCGCCTTTCTCCTTCCGGCACGGCGGACCAAATCATTTCAAGCTTGTTTTTGGACAATGGAATAGGGTCAATAGCAGAGTGGTTTGTTCCTTCATCCAAATAATCCTTGTCCCCATTCCCCGAAGCCATACGGATCTCTACGGCAACAAATTCCGGTTCTTGCGTTTTTAACGCCTCGACCATATAATAATACGTTATCCATAATGGTTGCTGTTGGGTAGCGAAAATGTAAGAGTTGAATCCGGTTTCCTCCCGAAAGATAGCGGGATCAACAGAACAATACATATGGCTGGATCCAAAAAACATAACATCAAAACTATCCGGTTCCTCGTTATAAAAACCCGCCACCTTATCCGTCATGTTCCACCGGCCTTCTATTTGTTTGTGCATTAAAATGCCGCTCGCTTCCGACAAAATCAGAAGAAAGATAATTATAAACCCTATGGTGCCTGCAATTCGTTTGATAGTTTTCATCAGCCACCTCAAAACTGGAAGTAAATAAATTGGCTGGCGCTATAGCCCGGCCCGTAAATACCGAATATAATAATTGAAAAAATTAGCCCTAATGCTGCCGCCCAACGGAAAATCAATCCTTGTCCCGCAAATCTTTCACGGATCCGGATCCCGTTGTATTGTGCGAAGCTTACTGTTGCCATAATTATTATGGCCATTATGCCTACCCAAAAACTGCCTTGGCTCAATCCCAGCTCGTACAGGGTTCCGTCCGTTAAAATCCATGGATTCCAAAGGGAAAACATATTATTTATAATACCTTTGGCCGCTGTAATATTAGGCGCCCTGAAAAATATCCAAGCAAAATTAGCCAATACATATGTGGTCAAAATCTTCCCGAATTTATAACTGCCGTTTTCTCTGTTTATGCCTAAGCTATCTGTGACCCTTTCCTTGATCGGCTGCGTCGCTTGTCCGATAACCTGGAATGCTCCATGGAGAAAGCCCCAGATCACAAAGGTCCAATTGGCCCCATGCCAAAGCCCGCTGACGAGGAAAACTATCATTATATTAATATATTTTCTAAGCGTCCCTTTGCGGTTACCCCCTAGAGGAATATATAAATAATCCCTGAACCAGGTGGAAAGTGAAATGTGCCATCTCCGCCAGAATTCACCGATGCTTTGTGCAAAATAAGGCTGGTTGAAGTTGTCCATCAACCGGAAGCCCATTACCTGGGCGCTGCCTTTGGCGATCAGCGAATAGGAGGCAAAATCACAATATATCTGAATGCCAAAAAAGATAGTCGCCAGTACAATTACCAGTCCCTCATATTCTGTATAATCATTGTAAACAGTATTGACGACAACGGCCACCCTGTCGGCTATCACCAACTTCAGGAAAAACCCCCACAGCATCAGTATCAATCCACTTTTAACACGTTCATAATCGAAATAATGTCTGCGGCTGATCTGTACCAGCAGGTTTTTCGACCTCTCAATGGGCCCTGCCACCAACTGGGGAAAGAACGATACAAACAAGGCATACTTAAAAAGATTCTTCTCTACATAAATGTCACCTCTGTACACGTCCATGGTGTAAGAAAGCGCCTGGAATGTGTAAAAGGATATACCTACAGGCAGAATCACGTCAAAGCCGGGATCTAGCAGCTCCATACCTGCCCAACTAATAATTCTGTTCAGGTTGTCAATAAAGAAGTCAAAGTATTTAAAAAGAAATAGTATGGACAGGTTTGACACCATGGACAGGAAAACCCACAGCTTCATTCTAAAGGATGCCTTACTCAGTTCCTTGTTCAGTTCCTTGCTTTGACCCCTCGCAGGTCCGCTTTCTAACCCTCCCGCTCCGGAGGCTTCGATTAGTTTTTTTTCCCTTCCGATAAGGAGCCCGCTCAGATATGTCAGTACTGTGGACAGGGCTATCAGAAGTGCGTATCTCGGATTCCACGCCATATAAAAATAGTAGCTGGCCACCAGCAGCCAGAGATATCTGGCTTTATGCGGGATAGCAAAATACAATAATACGACGATAGGAAAAAATATCAAATAGTTGATTGAATTAAACAGCATCCTTTGCCCTCTGACCTCCGCCCTCTGCCTTCCATCATAGGCCTGC
>CAYYHH010000351.1:0-2370 GCA_964471645.1 uncultured Oscillospiraceae bacterium | reverse complement strand
GCTGGCATTTTAGCTTTTCGACTAAAAATCAGTCCTACAAACCGGTGAAACCGTAATTTCAGTACTGATTCTATACAAATTGAAATTAGGAGTCAAATTTTCTACAGCTTTTTAGATGTAGGTCGCAACCGGTATGTGAACTGCAGTTTTGTAAGTACAATTTCTGCCCCTTTAGTGCCGGCACTCGGGGAGACAAAGCAACACAAGGAGGCATGCTGCCATGATAGAAATATTAAAAAAGTACAGAAGGGACCTTCATAGAATTCCCGAGCTCGGTCACCAAGAGTTTAAAACACATGAATATATATTGAATGTTTTAAAGGGTTGCGACTGTGAAATCAGTGAATTTTCACCGACAGGCATATGTGCCTTTTTCAGAGCAGAAAATCCCCGGCACGCCGGGGCCGTGGCCTTTCGCAGCGATATGGATGCCCTTCCCATTGAGGAGGCGGTAGAATCCCCATTCCGATCCACCCATAAAGGCATGATGCACGCCTGTGGCCACGACGGTCACATGGCCATGTTGCTGGGCCTTGCGAAAGAAATTAACGAAATGAGAGGGAATATTCCCGTCAATGCTCTTTTGATATTTCAGCCCGCCGAAGAAAGTCCGGGTGGAGCCAAGGCCATGGTGGATTCAGGTATCTTGGGAAAATATGATGTTCGCCGAATCTTTGCCTTCCATTTAGGGCCGTCGGATAAGCCCGGCTCCATTTTGACCCGCCCCCTGGAAATGATGGCAAGATCCAGCGAGCTCACCATAACTATCGATGGAAAATCCGCCCATATAGCGACCCCCCACAAAGGCATCGATGCCCTTCAAATAGGTTGCCTCTTTATAAATACCCTTTATGAAATGGAAAAGATCATTCTTCCTTCGGAGGAATTCCGCTTGCTGAGATTCGGCAAGATGAGCGCCGGTACCGTAAGGAATACCATCGCAAATCATGCCCTTCTCGAAGGGACATTGCGTACCTTCAGAGAGGATGCTTTTACACTGTTGAAAGATAAAATTCACAGCATTTCAACGGATTACGAAAGTCAATACGGATGTACTGTGGGAGTGCATTACACGGAAGGCTATCCGGCAATCATTAACGATCCGGAGCTTTTCAGGCTGGCTAAAGATGCCCTCTCCCCTCCCGTCTTTCCATCGGTTCCGGAATTCATTACTTTGCGCAAGCCCCCTATGACTTCCGATGACTTCTCATATTTCATGCAGGAGATTCCGGGGCTCTACATGTTTCTGGGAACGGGCAACAAAAAACCCCTTCACAGCAGTGATTTTGATTTTGATGAAGAGGTTTTAGTGACAGGGGTCAAGGCCTATATCCGGTTGTTGCAGCTGCCGCTTTAAACCCCATATCCGTTATCTTCATCTTCTTTTAAGTGGAACTTGTGCTCAACGCTTACATTGATTCTTTCATCATAGCAAGAAAAAACTCCGTCAATGAACGCTTGATCCTGCCTCGGGGTAATAAGGCTTACTGCCGGAACGATTATCAAGGACATTACGATAGCCACTGCTCCTGCAATAGGTGCCGCCGTGATGCCCATTATCAAGTTAATAATATTTATCGCCAGCGACATTACGATGGATGCCCACAGTGCGGCCCCGTTAGCTCTTCTCCAAAACAGTCCGTATAAAAAAGGTCCAAGAAATGCACCGGCCAGGGTTCCCCAGGAAAGCCCCATCAGTGTAGTGATGAGATTATTGGGATTAATGGCAATTACTACCGATAAAATCACAAAGGCCACGCACAAGCCCTTGATTATCGCCATCTGTGTTCTGTTTGTCATATCCTTAAGGACGGTTCCTTTAAGAAAATCTAATGTGAAGGTCGAGCTGCTTGCAAGAACCAGCGATGACAAAGTCGACATGGATGCTGAAAGAACCATGATAATTACAAGCCCGATCAAAATGTCCGGCAACACGCTTCCCAGCATCTCGGGGACTATATTGTCAAATGCAACCGCACCTTCAGCAGACGGAGTATAGAAAATCCGCCCGAAAGAACCAAGAAAATATGAGCCCCCGGCAATAATCAAAGCAAAAATGGTGGATATTATGGTACCGGTCTGAATAGCCTTTTCATTCTTGATCGTATAGAATTTATGGATCATCTGTGGAAGCCCCCAAGTGCCCAGGCTGGTCAGAATCAAAATTGCCAGGAGTGACACAGGCGCCGGCCCAAAGAAAGAAGTATAAGCGCCCTGAAATTCCGGTATGGCTTCTGAAGGTATCCTGGATAGCTCGGTTACCGCCGACATCAACCCCCCCTTCGAATGAAGCACCACTGCTATGACGGATATTATGCTGATTATCATCACTATCCCTTGAAAAAGGTCGTTCAATGCAACAGCCATGTA
>CAYYHH010000350.1:0-2382 GCA_964471645.1 uncultured Oscillospiraceae bacterium | reverse complement strand
GATGCGCCAGTATAGCATGGTTGAGAAGTATATGTAAACCGCGCATCAAGCGGCCTTCCATGGAAGCCGCCCGAGTGAGTTCACTGATTCCTTAAGAGAGCAAGCCTTAAGCAGGTCAACGTTTTTATACATGATCCTTTGAGATGGCCGCTCTTTTCTCCCTTCCGGCGCTATTGACATTGCCATGCGCATATGATAATGATAATCATAATCACATTTCTGGTATTGCCGTCGATAACACTATAAACTAAAGTCAAAGAAAGAGAGCGTACCATGACAAAAAGAGAATGCGTCATTGCAGCCATTGAAGGCAAAGAGGTCAATACAATACCGTCAAGTTTCTCTTTGCATTTTCCGCAGGAAGTCGCCTTTGGAATGGATGGTGTAAAGGCACACCTTGATTTTTTTGAAGCTACGGATACAGACATCCTGAAGATCATGAATGAACATCTGGTACCCTCCTTTGGAACGATTGAAACAGCCGCTGATTATCAGGAAAAAATACCGGTCCTGACAATGAAAGACTCATTCATGGTAAACCAGGTCGAGTTAACAAAGGAAATTCTTAAGCGGTGTGATGCCAGCGCCTTTACGCTTGGGACATTGCACGGCATACTCGCCTCCGGTTTACATCCGCTTGAAAAAATGGGCCTGGACTATGATCAAGCCAGGAAACTGCAGCTGAAACTGCTGCGGGAAGATGCCGGCCTGGTGCTGGATGGAATGAAACGCATCGCAGACGTGATGTGCCATCTTGCTCAAACCTATATCTCCCTTGGTGTTGATGGTGTGTATTACGCCGCTTTGGGCGGGGAGCATAACTACCTGTCCGATGAAGAGTTCAAGGAATGGATCGAGCCGCTGGATAAGCAAATTATGTCTGCCATTAAAGATGCTGGCGGGTATTGCTTCTTACATATTTGTAAGGATAACCTTAACATGCAGCGCTACGAATTCTATGCCGGCTACGCGGATGTTATTAACTGGGGTGTGTACGAAGCGCCCTTTAGTATGGAAGAGGGGCGCAGCCTATTTCCGAACAAAACAATTATGGGCGGCTTGCCCAACCGTCATGGGGTTTTGGTGGATGGCACGCAAAAGGATGTGAAGGATGCTGTCAAAGCCTTGATCCACTCTTTTGGTCGAAAACATTTTATTTTGGGCGCCGATTGCACCCTGGATACCTACCAGGATCTTTCTAAGATTCGCGCCGCTGTGGAAGCGGCCCGTGAGTGAAAAATAGAAGTTTGGACGGCTTGTTGCTGCCGTTTGGCAAAGCAGCCTCCTTATCATCAGCATAGATTGTGCTGATGATAGCCAAAAGGGATGGTGTCCGCAAACTGCCTTCCTTGAGGCTCTGATAGGTTTATGTAAAGATAAGGTGTTTATAAGCATTCCGCAATGGCTTATGATCTTCTTCCGTTTTCGTTTCAAGTTATCCCGCAATATGATGCCTCTCATCACCCCCAAGGAGATGACCTGCCCGCTTTTATGCTTTCGGAGTATTCCTTGCTATAAAAAAGTGTTGCGAGCACTACAAATATGGGCGAAACAATGGTATCATAAGAAAAACAGGCAAGCCTGCCGGTATCCCCCCGAGCATAGCCTCTGGGATTTTATAGATCAGAAAGAGCATTTTCCGCGGTAAGCTTATCAACCAAAGGGGTTTTTATGGCATTCCCCCTTGCGCTGCCAATACTTACTATTTCTTTGCGCTAAGTGCACCGCTCGCCATGATCCAATACGATAAAAGCAGTCGCAACTCTGACTGTTAATGAAAAAAGGAGGAACCCACCTATGAAAAAGACTATATCCATCATTCTGGCCATCATGATGCTGCTGTCGATTAGTGCGGCACTGGCAGAAGCTAAGCCCGTGTACCCTGCGGGTACCGTTCGTATCTACAGCACAGGTCAGCCCCAGTTCTTGCAGATGTACTATGAGAAGTGGCTGGAAGATCACCCCGACGTTGCACCCGGCGTAAAGATTGAGATTCTTCAAATCGAATCCATGGCCGCGGGCCGGCAGAAAATTTCCATGGACTATCTTGCCGGAGCCACCCAGGATTTAGCCGACGGTATCTACCTGGACGCGGTGGGCATCATTGATCTGGCTACTGCCGGCCTTCTTGTTGATGTAACTGATTTCTATCAATCCATCGAGGATCAGTTCATTGCAGGAGCCGCTTCCGATGCCACCATGCAGGAAAAAATCTATGCCCTTCCCGAGGCCGTACGGCCGCAACTGCTGTTTTACAACAAGGCTGTCTTTGATCAGTACGGAGTGGACCCCTCCATCATGTCTACTTTTGAAGGTTATGCGGAGGCCGGGCGACAGCTGAAAGAAAAAAGCAACGGTGAAGTCTTCCTCAGCTACCTGTCA
>CAYYHH010000349.1:0-2392 GCA_964471645.1 uncultured Oscillospiraceae bacterium | reverse complement strand
CTCTTGATGCTGATTCTTCAATAAAAAGTATAAGAGAAAAATATAGTGTATAAAAAAAATATATCAGAGAATCTTGCCAGCCCAATGGCTGCTACAAATTTTCTTGACCAAGTAGAAAAATGCTAAGATTATTTGAGGCATAATCCCTATATGTATGCAAAATGCCAAAATATTCGACTGGAAAAAGAGGACTATCGTAAAATTCCTATTAAAAATTATCCACTTGTCTATAAAATTGTGGAAGAAGATAAAACAGTAAATATTTTACGGTTCTTCTACGGAGCACATGATTATTTAGAATTAATATAATATAGGGGTAATCATCAATTAATTTAATAAAACTCCCGATTTTCATGGACACTCTTATGCTTGATCCAGAAATGCCAAAACCTGCTCCATGGAAACGGCTCCGGATCTGGCTCCAATTTTTTGAACGGATACAAATTTATGAATACTGCTGGACGTCAAGGGAATAATAGAGTAAAATAAGATATGAGTTTAGATTGCTCGGAGGCGGCTATGTATATCAAACGACATTTGGAAGCACAAATCCTATCTGCGTCCGGATATTATCCGGTCATCATGGTATGCGGCCAGAGGCAGGTAGGCAAATCGACGATGCTCAACCATATTAAAGAACCGGGACGCCGCTATGTTACTTTCGATGATGCCAATGCGAGAAGGCTTGCAACAAATGATCCTGCCCTATTTTTTGAAACTTATGGCTATCCCTTACTAATTGATGAATTTCAACGTGTTCCTTCCATTCTCTTGGAAATGAAGCGGATTGTTGACCAAATTGCACTAGAGGGTAAAGACAATACAGGTATGTTTTGGTTGACCGGATCTCAGAAGTTTAAGATGATGCAAAATATATCTGAATCTCTGGCCGGTCGAGTGGCAGTTTTTGATATGTCCGGCCTGTCAACAGCGGAAAAAGAGGGGCGTGGAGGTGGTCCGTTTCACCCTGGGATTGACTCTCTAAAAAAACGCACATCACAAAGCATACCGAAGAATGTTCATGAGATTTATGGGTTAATTTTTCGTGGTGGAATGCCCAAACTCTTCGTAACTGATCTCGATAGGGACAGATTTTATATGGACTATGTCAACACTTACCTTGAGCGAGATGTCAAAGATTTGTCTCAAGTTGGCAAGCTGAATGAGTTTTATGATTTTCTTGTATTTATGGCAGCAAGGACGGCTCAGGAGCTTAAGTACGATGAAATCGCCAAATCTATAGGAATATCTGCACCGACAGCAAAGACCTGGGTGTCGATATTGGAACGCTCCGGCGTTATTACTATCCTTTCGCCCTACTACAACAACATATCAAAGCGTCTGGTGAAAATGCCGAAAGTCTACTTTATGGACACGGGTCTTGCAGCATACCTTTGCAGATGGACCAGCGCCGAGACATTGGAAAGCGGCGCATCAGACGGGGCTTTTCTGGAAACCTATGTGGTAACGGAAATCATCAAAAGCTATCAAAATGCAGGAAAACCTTCAAATTTGTATTACTATCGTGATATTGATAAAAAAGAAATTGATCTTCTGATAAAAGAAGAAAACAGATTATATCCAATAGAAATAAAAAAGAGCAAACATCCGGCAAACCCGGATAAGAGTTTTTCAGTCCTAAAGAAATTCAAGCTTGATGTCCAGCCCGGGGTAATAATGTGTTTGAGCGATGAATTGATTCCATATAATCGTGAAAGTTGGTACTGCCCTATATCAGTATTGTAACTATATTATTGAAAATGGATATTAGCAAAAATTAGCCGGGGAATTTCTGTCCGTAATCATTGTGCCCTTCTCGTTGTGCAGGGCCATGTCTCGCGTACAGTCAGGAGGCAAAACTAATTTCGAGGGTTAATATGAAAAAAGTAGAAGTATCAGCCGGCATCTTAGTCAACAATGATCAAATCCTTTGTCTACAAAGAGGCCGGGGCAAGTATGAGTATGTTTCATATAAATACGAGTTTCCGGGGGGTAAGCTGGAGCAGGATGAGAGTCCTGTAGCCGCTTTACGGCGTGAACTGGTTGAGGAGATGCACCTCAATATAGAAGAATCAGACTGTGGGCACTTTATGACCGTTGAACATCAATATCCAGATTTCCATCTGACAATGCATGCATTCGTTTGCAATTTAGACTCTCGTGATTTTGATCTAGTAGAACATATTGCCTATCAGTGGCTGAGTCCGGAAAGGCTGGATGAACTTGATTGGGCGAAAGCAGATTGGCCGATAGTCAATGAAATAATGGGGAAAACGATTGATTAACTCAAATCCAAGAGCGAGGTGAAATGATGCTGCAACCCGGCTTATACGAACAAATCATAAATGAAGAAATCTTATATAGTTTTCCGCAATTTCGAACAATAAAAAAT
>CAYYHH010000348.1:0-2403 GCA_964471645.1 uncultured Oscillospiraceae bacterium | reverse complement strand
TTTGAATGGAAAGGATTTGCATCGGAGGATAATGATATGTTTATAATTGCCGACGTAAATGTTGAAAAGGACGCAGAGGGCTTTCCGTTGTCCGGACCTGCCGTAATACTGGCGGCTTTTCACGAGAGGGATCTGGCACTGCAGGCGCTGGAAATAGATGCAGGGCGGGGAGTATCCGGTGAAAAGGGAAAATCGACGAGGTTTGAAGCCCGTTACAGATATGATTACATGACCATAAATAGTCCCGGTTTTGACGTCCTTGAAAAAGGAACGGATATAATTGAAGCTTATGTGACAGCAGATCGTCTGATTGTTCTGGCCGGAGACCCTGTATTACAACGATTAAAGATGGATATATGGGAGGACGTCAGCGGGCAGAGGACTCCCGCGATGGGGCTGTCAATTATGTTTTCATATATTTTGTCTAAGGATACGGATCTTTTGGAGAGTATTGAAAATGAAATAGAGAAGCTGGAAGAAAGGGCTGCGGTGAAAAAGCCCGAAGACCACACAATTGTGTTGATTTCCATGCGCAAACAGTTGCTGGCTTTAAAGCGTTACTACGAGGCAATTTTTGATTTGCTGGAAGACCTTGAGGAGAACATCAACGGAATATTTTCGCAAGATCAGATACAGGCCTTTCGTTTACATAGAAATCGCGCCGGTCGATTGCGCGATAATGTTATGAGCTTGCAGGATTATCTTACCCATGTAAGGGAAGCCTATCAGAACCAGCTCGACATCAGCTTGAATGAGACGATGCAGTTTTTTACCGTAATAACAGCGGTGTTTTTGCCGCTGACTTTATTAGTCGGTTGGTATGGTATGAATTTGCGCATGCCGGAATTGGCTTTTGGTATAACTTATCCTGTCGTATGCGTTGTTAGCTTGGTTTTTGTTATATTAAGCCTTTGGTTTTGCAAACGAAAGGGCTGGTTTTAAATATCAATTGTATTTTTTGTTATTACTAGGTATAATATTTTGGACAGTTGATGAAGCAAAAATCGATCATAGGATCTTATAACATAGGAGGTAAGAGTAGTTGGGATTTTCAGATGAAGTAGGAATCGATCTTGGGACAGCCAATGTATTGGTTTATATAAAAGGAAAAGGTGTAGTGCTGGAAGAGCCTTCAGTTGTCGCCATCAACAGGGATAGCAATGAAATCGTTGCCGTTGGTGAAGAGGCAAGACAGATGCTTGGGAGAACGCCCAGCAATATAGTGGCGGTAAGGCCGCTGAGGGACGGCGTGATCTCCGATTACGATGTAACAGAGCGGATGATGAAATATTTTATACGCAGAACCTGTGGAAGCGGCAGATTTTTTAAGCCCAGGATTATGGTATGTGTGCCTTCAGGTGTAACTGAAGTCGAAAAAAGAGCAGTGAAGGAAGCGGCAGCCCAAGCAGGCGGAAAATCCGTCTATCTGATGGAAGAACCCGTAGCCGCAGCCATAGGTGCAGGCCTCGATATTACCCAGCCAAACGGCGTAATGATAATAGATGTAGGAGGCGGCACGACAGACGTGGCCGTTATTGCCCTCGGCGGCATAGTGACGTCCAATTCTGTTAAGATTGCGGGGGACCGCTTCGACGAATCTATCATTAAATATATGAGAAAAGAACACAAGCTTTACATCGGAGAACGTACCGCAGAGGAAATGAAGATGACTATAGGTACTGCATACCCAAGGGAACAGGTTGTCGTAAAGGAATGCAGGGGGAGGGATTTGGTTACCGGTCTTCCTAAATCCATTGAAATAACATCGAAGCAGATGATGGAAGCCCTTGAGGAGCCTTTGCAGACTATTTGCGAGACCGTTCATGGCGTTTTGGAGCGTACACCACCCGAACTGGCCGCCGATATCAGCAACAGTGGTATAGTTCTCACCGGTGGCGGGGCCTTGTTGCACGGCATCGATAAACGTATTTCGGAAAGGACAGGAATCTCGGTAATTATTGCGGAGGATCCAAAATCCTGTGTGGCCATAGGTACCGGCAAGGCGCTAAATTCCATCGACCTGTTGGAAAATAGCCAACTGAACAGAAAAAGGAACTTGATTTAAAATAAACAAACATAATAAAACAAACACGGAACAGGGCATGGGGTTTCAAATAATCAACATAATATGCGCCTGGGTTTCAGATAATCAAACATAATATGCCCTTGGTTTTCAGATAATATAACATGTAAATAATCCACGGGTTTCAAGCGATAAATAGGGAACCACGATCTCAGGCCGTGGATGGATTTTAGATAATATAACATATGGGACAATCCGGGATTTCAAACAATAAATATGGACTGTCCATGGGTTTCAGGCAATCATGAATTAAACTGCGGGTTTCAAATAATCAAAGATTAATGGAGCTGTAGTTCCGGATAAGGCATGGTCTCAGATAA
>CAYYHH010000347.1:0-2409 GCA_964471645.1 uncultured Oscillospiraceae bacterium | reverse complement strand
AAGCCGTTCGAAAATCTGTTTATTCTTCTGAGAATAATAGAAGCGAGGTCAAATATTGTATCAGTGACAATAATAGTTAATTATTAAAGAACAACCTTATAAATGAAATCTTTATAATAGGAGGTGCACAATGAAAATAGGTATTATCGGACTCGGGCTGATCGGCGGGTCAATGGCAAAGGCTATCAAGCAAACCGGTGCGCACCGAGTTTTGGGCATGGATATTCAGGAATCTGTAATACGCCGGGCGTTGCTGCTGGATTCAATTGACGACAGGCTTACTGATGATATGCTCGTTGAGTGCGAAATGGTCATAATTGCACTTTATCCGACAGAAACAATTCAGTTTGTCAAGGAAAAAGGTGCACTATTGAAGAAAGGGACTATTGTTTTAGATTGCTGTGGCGTTAAAGTGAATATATCTCGTCAGGTTCGACCTCTTGCCTCACAATTGGGATTACATTTCGTGGGCGGTCACCCCATGGCAGGAATCGAATTCTCCGGATTTGAATATGCAAAGGAGTCTTTGTTCAGCGGTGCCTCTATGATTCTTACACCTCCGGGGGATATGGACATACGAATTACAGACAAATTAAAGCACTTCTTTATCAGCCTGGGCTTCGGGCATATCGAAATTACCACTCCCGAGAAGCACGATAAAATTATTGCCTACACGTCCCAGCTTGCCCATGTGCTGTCAAATGCCTATGTGAAAAGCCCAACCGCAGAACAGCACAAAGGATATTCTGCCGGCAGCTATTTGGATCTCACAAGGGTGGCTAAGCTCAATCCTGATATGTGGACAGAGCTTTTTTTGGAAAACAAAGGTTATCTGATCGATGAAATCGACGGATTGATAAATCGGCTCCGGTTATACAGGGATGCAATCGAAGGCGAAGAAAAAGCAGAGCTTCACAGACTGCTTAATGAAGGGTCAAGACGAAAAATCATGTTGGACGGGCAGTAAAATGGTATCAAACAACATCTTCAAAGTCATTACGTAACAACGCGCCATCAGGCTTCGCAAGGGTGTTTTTGTCGATTTGATTTATCCTGCAAAAATGTTCGAAAAAACGTTGGGCACACCCATGCTCTACTGTCTTTTTTTTCATTGAAACCATATCCTTCAGTACCTGCGCCATAATGACGTTATCGAAATATCGATATCTGCCCGTATTCCATGTCATTTTTAGCGGGTTCTTTTCGCTTACGCAATAATTCCAAAAAAGCATTTTTTCTGCATCTTCCTCCATGAGTTTTATCCGGTAATCCGGATGAGCACGTATTATCCCATCCTCGCAAAGCCTTCCTGTAAAACCCGTATCCACCATGTAGGCACCAAGTATGCGTCTTTCCTGCTCGGGTTCGTCGGGTTCCCTTGATGTTATGAAGCAAGCACTGTTTTGATCGAGGCGGGCCGCGCGGCTGATTTTGCCTTGCCTTTTCCCGCTTTTAACTGATCCTATGAATATAGACCACTCTGTAAAAATCTTTTCATGTTCTTCTTTTGGACACCAAAAAACCGCCTGTGAACTGGGGTGGATCTTAAGATTTTTAATCAGCTTCTCATTTCGCATTCTAAGTTGCTGTTCTTCTAGCCTGGCAGCCCTTTTTTTCTCTTCTTTTATCTCTCTCAGCTTGTGTTCAATCTGCTGCTTTTCTTTTATATGTTTTACTTTATTTGCGGCATTTGAATCGAGAAGCATCAAATAGGTTCCAAATGCATCCGGATAGACAAACTTTTTATTCCCGATAGAAAACTGTATTTCCACAAAAGAATCCGAGAGGTTAACAACCCTCCCCTGACCATATATTTTGTGATTCACTTGCTTTTTTATTAGATTCATTTGATCCTCTTTCCTTACTATTCTGCATAATTCCGGGATTTGGCTCGTTTACGCAAGGTCGAAACGTAGTGATTCCGAAGGAATATACCCTAGTATAGCGTTTGTAAATTAACCAGGCCAGGTACTTGTCTGAACCCACGGATGCAACATCCAAAAACCTTCGGTCATCCCGAATAATTTGCAGTTATCTGCAAGACATTATACTAGAATCCTATATTGTTATAATAACATGTTTCTGTAAAAAAAGCAAAATATAATGTTGACGTTGATTTAAACATATTGTATAATAAAATTTTATTATTAATGCATCAGAATTTACATCATTTATCTGTTTGTCTTTCGGATCCCGAAATTGATTTTAATTTTATTCCTTTTAACATTGCGATACTGTTTGCGTCTGTTTAAAGGTCAATCTGGGTCAATCCGAATCAATCTGGGTCAATCTGGATCAATCTGTGCCAATCCAGGTTAATCCGAGTCAATCTGGGTCAATCTTATTGTATCGTAATACCTTTCAACAGAAAACAGAGCCTTATCCGAATATAATATCTTATCTTGAAAA
>CAYYHH010000346.1:0-2426 GCA_964471645.1 uncultured Oscillospiraceae bacterium | reverse complement strand
CTGGGCAGTAAGTAGTATTGGGCCAACTGAGCAACGGCATTGCTGATCATGGCCAGTTCCGGTGCTCCTACCGGAGTAGTGAGGTGTTTCATATCCATTATGCTAGTGGAGCTGGCATAAAATACCGGTGCCCCCTTAGCGGCCAGCTGGCTCAGTACTACAGCTGATAACACTTCTGCGTTATGTGTTACCAATGAGCCTGCCAATGTTACCGGTGCTGTAGCCCCGGAGAGGGCCATGGAGATTATATTGGAGGGAATACCTGCCCTGGCGCCTTCGATGATGACATCGGAAGCTGCAGGATTTAATTGCAGCGGACTGGTTGGGCACACGTTAAAAGTCACCGTCGGTCTCTTTTTTAAGGCTTCTTTTCCCCCTGCAATTTTGGCCATCATATCAATAATTTTTAAGGCATTTCTTTCTCCGTCAGGACCGATGAAGATATGCTTGCTGGTATTGTGAAGCATTGCCTCCATGTTGTGAAGGGCTTGGACGTGACCCGGAATATCCTGAGAAGCCACTGAACGATATGCAACGGGTAAAACGGTGATGGCATCGGCTACCCTCGTGTTCCTGGCAAGATCTTCCTTCGTTGATTTTCTGTATTCCTTGGTGTAGGGATCGATAACGTTTACCCCTTCGCCAAAATTTATAAATGCTACCTTTTTCTGCTTTATCACATAGTCGTTCTTAGGATTTCTTCCGGCCAGAAGTATCACCGACGGAGCTGATTTTATGCATTCTTCAGTGATGTGAACCGGAATCTTTACATTATTTCCTTCTACAATGCAACCTGACACTTCGTATAAATCTTTGGCCTTCTTGCTTTCGACCTTGATTCCTACCTGACTTAAAACTTCCAAGCTGGCCGCGTGGATATCATAAAGCTGATCGTCTGTCAGTTTATTTCCGTAGCTCATCGCCGAATTGATCGTGTCTATGGAATACCCTACCTTTTCTTTCCTGGCCATATTGACCTCCTTTTACTATGGTATGAGGGTTTTAGTTGCTAATTTTTTTAACTCTTTCCCGCCCAAAATTTAGTTTTCGGACGGGAAAGTCACAGGAAAATTTATTTTATGCCGAATTTCTCGAGTTTGCCCGTTTTGCGGTCTTCGTTCAGCCACATGATCAGTCTGACTTCCATAAATGCCACTACGAACATGAATGGGATCGATATTATGATTGCCAGATTCTTAAGAGCTGAGAAGGATGCGTTGGCTGTCAGTATCGAAATGGGTACCAGCGCCAGTACAAAGCACCAGAACACGCGAAGCCACGGATTGACGTTGCCTTCTTCATCCAGCTCTTTTGCCGTTGTCTGGGCAAGAGACAAGGATGCAGTGTCCAATGTGGAAGCAAGGAAACCTACTATGACGAAGAGGAAGATGATCGGAAGAATAACTTTGCCTCCGGGGATCAATGCCAAGACCTGATATATACCAGCCTCACCGACACCGCTGTTGGCAAGTGCCACGATATCCGTAAGTCCGGAAATATGTGCATGGATGGCAAAGCTGCCGTTGATAGAGAACAAGAACCATCCGCCGGCGGATATGCCGACCAATGTTGCCCATACCAGCTGACGCATTGTTCTGCCCTTGGAGATCTTTGCTATGAATATTCCCATCAAAGCTGCATAGTTAAGATAGAAGGCCTGGAAGAACAGGGTCCAGGCTTCCGGGAATCCGCCCCTTGTAATAGGATCGGTAAACAAGCTCATTCTTGGGAACATCTCGATCATCCATCCGAAAGAGTTTACGGTGTTTCTCATTATAAATGTGGTGGGCCCTATTATAAAGATGTAGGTGACGACGAGAATTGCCAGTATAGTTGTGCCGGTGCTAAGGTTTTTCATACCTTTTTTGGTGCCGATAAAGGATGTGAATGTAAATACGATTCCTATTACCACTACGATGGCGACTTTGACAAAGTTCGTAATTTCAATTCCGAACACTGCATTGAGTGCTCCGCCTGTAAGAGGAACGCCCAGTCCCAGGGTGCATCCCAATCCGCCGACAATACCGAAGATAACCAGGAAGTCGATGACTCTGCCCAAAAGGGTTTTTCCTTTGAATTCTCCCATCATTCCACAGCATACAGCGCTGGTTTGAAGCAGGGGAATTTTTCTGATATAAAATGCGTAGGACATGGCTGCGCCGATGGCAACGTAAATACATTGACCGGACAAGCCCCAGTGGAAGAAAGCATAACCTAAAGATGATTCCAAAGCTTCAAGGCTTTCCGGAGCCATACCCAGTCCGGGAGCCTCATAGTAGAATGTCCACTCTGTAAAGGACCAGTAGAGTGCTGCCGAGGCTAAAGCTGCCAAGGTCATCATAGAAATATAAGCGAACATAGAATATTCCGGATCTTCTTCACCAAATCTGACGTTTCCGTATTTGCTCATCCCTAAATAGAACGAG
>CAYYHH010000345.1:0-2428 GCA_964471645.1 uncultured Oscillospiraceae bacterium | reverse complement strand
GAGGACGGATTTGAAATTTATCTGAGCCATGGGGATGCGCCTGTGGTCTGGGAAAAAATACTTGAAGCAGGCGAGCCGGAAGGTCTTGTTCCGGTAGGATTGGGAGCCAGGGACACGTTGCGCTTTGAAGCTTCTCTTCCGCTTTATGGAAACGAGATATCCCAAGACATTACCCCCTTGGAAGCAGGATTTGGGTATTTTGTAAAGTTCGATAAAGGGGATTTTATTGGACGCGAACCACTATTCAAGCAGAAACAGGAGGGGCCCGAAAGAAAGCTGGTGGGTTTTGAGATGATAGACAACGGAATACCGAGGCACGGATACAATGTGCTTTCCGACGGCAAGGAAATCGGCTTCGTAACAACCGGCTATCATTCCCCCACGTTGGAAAAAAATATAGGTTTTGCATTGCTGCAAAACGAATACGCGGAATTGGGCGGTACAATAGAGATCCAAATCAGAAAAAGGACTTCCAAGGCCAAAATAGTGGGGAAGAAGTTTTATACGAAAAATTACAAAAAGTAATCAGGAGCAAGCGAAAGCAACCTGAAAGCTGCAATTTGGAATCTGAAAACGAAATAACTATAAATAAGCGGAGGTAAGAAACAATGGTAACGAGGGAAGATTTGTTTTATTCAGAGGATCATGAGTGGGTTAAAGTTGAGGGAAATCGTGCAACGATAGGCATTACGGATTATGCCCAAAATGCCCTTGGTCAAATAGTCTACGTGGAACTGCCTGAATTGGATGCCGAATATGGAGTAGGAGATGTGTTTTGCGTTGTCGAATCCGTAAAAGCTGCCTCAGATTCTTTTGCACCTATTTCAGGGAAAGTAGTGGAAATCAATGAAGAATTGGAAGACGCGCCCCAACTTTTAAACGAAGGACCATATGACAACTGGATCACTGTTATTGACATGGATGACCCATCGGAGGTGGATAATCTCATGGACGAGGAAGCTTATAAGGCCTTCTGCGAAAAGGAGGAATAAGATGCACAGGTATATTCCCAACACCGAAATGGACGCACGGGATATGATGGACGTCATCGGAATCAAAAACATGGACGAATTGTTCCGGGATATCCCTGACAACCTTATTCTAAAGGAACCGCTAAAGCTGGATCCCGGTATGTCTGAACCGGAAATAGTGGACAAAATGAAAGAACTGGGCGGCAGAAACAGATCCATAAACGAATTGACCTGCTTCTTGGGAGCCGGTGCGTATGATCATTATATTCCTTCGGTAATAGGGCATCTTGCAAAAAGATCCGAGTTTTATACGGCGTATACACCCTACCAGCCTGAAATCAGTCAGGGTACGCTGCAGGTTATATTCGAGTACCAGACTATGATATGCAACCTTACGGGGATGGATGTGAGCAACGCTTCACTGTATGACGGCGCAACCGCCTGTGCTGAGGCGGCCATAATGGCTGCCGATAACACCAGAAGAGCCAAGATCTTAGTTTCCGAGACAGTTAACCCGGAGACCAGGCGGGTGCTTAAAAGCTATATGCATTTCAGGGATATCGACGTGGTGGAAATACCTATGGCTGACGGGGTTACCGATGCCGAAGCATTAAAAGCATTGATAGACGGCAGCAGTGCAGGTGTTATAGTCCAAAGCCCAAACTTCTTCGGGATCATAGAGGATTTGACTGAAATCGAAAAAATCACCCACGACAACAAATCATTGCTTATCAGTTCGGTGGATCCCATATCCTTGGCCATTCTCAAAAAGCCCGCCGAGTACGGTGTTGATATTGCCGTAGGAGATGCGCAGGCCCTGGGTAATAGCTTAAATTACGGGGGTCCGTTCATAGGCTTTATGGCCGTTACTTCTAAACTTATGAGAAAAATGCCTGGCAGAATTGTGGGGCAATCGCTGGATGTAGATGGCAGAAGATCCTTTGTGCTCACCCTGCAGGCCAGGGAACAGCACATCAGAAGATATAAGGCTACCTCCAACATCTGTTCCAATCAGAATCTCAATTCATTGATTGCCTCGATCTATATGGTAACAATGGGCGAAGAGGGACTGCGTGAGGTGGCTCAGCAATGCTTGGAAAAAGCCCATTATGCTGCAGCTAAGCTGACAGCAGGCGGCAAGTATAAATTAGCATTTGATCGGCCATTCTTTAAGGAATTTGCCATTGTAGGGCAAAAAGATGCTGATTTGGTAAATAAGGAGTTACTGTCGGAAAACATTTTGGGCGGTTATAACTTAAGTAAAGACTATGGTATAGGAAACGGTGTCCTCCTTTGTGTGACGGAAAAAAGAACTAAGCAGGAAATTGATCGATTGTCTGCTTTGATGGAGGTGATCTGATTGAAGAAATATGACAAACTGATCTTTGAGATTTCAAAGGAGGGAAGGAAAGCGTTTGACCTTCCCGGGAGTGACGTTGAAAGAATTCCGCTGGAAG
>CAYYHH010000344.1:1880-2430 GCA_964471645.1 uncultured Oscillospiraceae bacterium | reverse complement strand
ATCTGTTGACCTGGGGTTGTTCTACGTTCCCTTCACTGCTTTTGTGGTAGTATCAATGGTCAACAGCGTTAATCTCACCGACGGCCTGGACGGATTGGCTGCCGGAGTGACTATGTTTGTGGCACTGTTTTTGGCTTTAATCGGCAATGCTTTCAACTTTTTGGCACCATCGATTTTTTGCAGCGCAATTGCCGGAGCCTGCCTGGGGTTCTTGTTTTACAACAGACACCCGGCCAAAATTTTCATGGGGGATACAGGTTCCATGGCTCTGGGAGGCGGGGTGGCCGCAGCGGCAATAATAATGAACATTGAGCTGATCATACCCATAGCAGGGGGAGTTTACGTTTTAGAGGCACTTTCGGTAATACTTCAAGTACTGTATTTCAAGGCTACAGGAGGCAAAAGGCTTTTTAGAATGTCTCCGCTGCATCATCACTTTGAGCTGTTGGGGTGGAAGGAAACAAAAGTTGTTGCAATGTTTTGGGCGGTGACGGTGCTGCTGTGCGCAGTAAGCCTACTGGCTGTATAATGAAAAAAGAAAATGGTACAG
>CAYYHH010000344.1:0-1870 GCA_964471645.1 uncultured Oscillospiraceae bacterium | reverse complement strand
TTGGAATGGGGAAATCCGGCATTGCCGCCGCAGAAGCCTTGCTGTCCTCAGGAGCCGATGTTTCAATATACGACGGAAAAACCACCGGAGAAATGGGCTACCAAATGGTTCGATATTTCGAAAGCCGAAACGCCGCATGCTACCTGGGCGAAGAACCGGTGGATGTAGACGGTTTTGATTATGCCGTTGTAAGCCCCGGGGTGCCGCTAACCAACAATCTGGTTCAAAGAGTGCTTGAGGCTAACGTAGAGCTGCTGGGTGAAGTGGAGCTGGCTTATCGTTTGGGCAAAGGTAATTATGTGGCAATAACCGGAACCAACGGAAAAACAACAACCACGGTGCTGACCGGTGAAATTTTCAGGAAAGCCGGCAGATCTACGGAAATAGTGGGGAACGTAGGGCTTGCAGTTGTTAAAAAGGCCGTAAGATCCACGGATAACACATGGCTGATAACGGAAATCAGCAGCTTTCAACTGGAGACTACCAAAGATTTTCATCCTCACATATCGGCACTGTTGAATATTACGCCCGATCATCTGGATCGACATGGCGACATGGAAAACTATATAAAGGCAAAAGCATTAATCTACAGAAATCAGGATGAAAATGATTATTTTATTGTGAACCGGGAAGATGGTGAATGCTGGAAGCTTACCGGGGATTGCAGGGCAAAGGTAGTACCCTTCAGCAGAATTAGGGAATTGAGCTTTGGCACTTTTGTCAAAAAAGAAGGCATCGTCATAAAAGACGAGCATGGCAGTGAACACCTGGTTTGCAAGGTTGAGGACCTGGGAATACTGGGAACCCACAATCTTGAAAATGCTTTGGCCGCGGCATCGATCGCCTTTTTTGCGGGAATAGATGCGCAGGTTATAGGTAAGGCAATCACCGGCTTTCAGGGAGTAGCTCACAGACTTGAATTCGTGGGAGAAGTTCGGGGTGTACGCTTTATCAACGATTCCAAAGGTACCAATACCGACGCATCAATAAAGGCAATAGAGGCTGCCCCGTCTCCGATTATTTTGATTGCCGGGGGCTACGACAAAGATGCATCCTTTGACAGCTTTATCGACGGCTTCAACGGCAAAGTCAAAATGCTGGTTCTTCTGGGCAAAACCGCACCAAAGATAAAGGAAGCAGCGGAGAGAAAAGGCTTTACAAATATTATTACTGCCAAGAACATGGAAGAATGCGTAAGAAGCAGTTATCAAGCTGCAGAACCGGGGGATACGGTACTGCTGTCTCCGGCGTGTGCCAGTTGGGATATGTATTTGAACTTCGAACAGCGGGGCGATCATTTCAAAAGCTGCGTGAAGGATTTGGAAAAGTAGGCCGGGAGATGTAATGGCGAAGAAAGGCAAAAAAAAGAAAAAGATGCGGATGAAATCCGGGGACTTCGTCATAACTGTAATGGTATTGGCTCTCGTTGTCTTCGGGATAATTATGGTATTCAGCGCCAGCTATTACAGCTCTATCAGCGAAACCGGGGATCCTTATGCATATCTCAAAGACCATATCAAATGGGCATTGCTGGGCGGTGTTCTAATGATGCTGACAGCTATGGCAGACTATCACATCTATAGCAGATTCGCTCCCGTGCTTTTGGGGGGAAGCGTGGTGCTTTTAATGCTCCTTTTTACTCCCCTTGGAATCACAAGGAACTTTGCCACCCGCTGGATCGGTGTGGGTAATTTCACCTTGATGCCCGGAGAGGTTGCAAAAATCTGCGCGATCATATTCGTTGCCTGGTTCCTTTCAAAAGACCCCAAGCGAATCAGGTCTTTCACAAAAGGGGTTTTTCCCCTGCTGGTATTATGCGGGGTCTACTTTGTACTGATCATAAAGCAGCCAAACCTATCTACTGCCATCA
>CAYYHH010000343.1:960-2440 GCA_964471645.1 uncultured Oscillospiraceae bacterium | reverse complement strand
TGTTTATTTCTTATACTCAAGGTAATGGCCTTTGCTTAGACAGTAAGACACAGTTGTAGTACCGGCAGGGATTCCCATAATTATTTTATTCTTTTTAACCGATACTTTATCAGGCTCATTCTCCGACAGCATTTGCCGTTTGTTGGTATATATGTTCAACACGGGCAGATAATCCGGATCATCCGTCGTATTAGCAGGATAGTAATTGGTCTTGCCGGTGCAATTACAATCATGTCTGACTCTTAAATCTGTCAGCTGGGGTTTATTCCTGCTGGTCACATAATGGAGACTTACGCCTAAGTTAACATAATATTCAAGGCCTGAACCTGCTTCCATATTTTTAGGATAGGCCCCCCATAGCTTTGCATCGGGATCATCCCCGTATGCCATATCAAACATTTCCCATGGGTTGTCGCCTTTATCGTGATTAGCAATGATTAGCCCTACAATCGGCGGCTTAGAAGTGTCATTGCTGAAGCCTTTTCTAACATACACTAATGCAAGTTCCGGATTTGATGAATGCTTGGAACTTGCTCTAACATTTCCAACAAGCTCCCACTCATCGTTGGTTTTTGGATCAACATACTTTTGCGGGTAGTATTCAAACATTCCATATCTTTGGATTCTTATGCCATTTATGCCAAAGGTCACTTGTGACGGGATAAAGTTCTTGGATTCTGCATATTTAAGGTATTCCTGCTCCAAATATGTGCTCCTTGTCCCGTCTGCCAGCTGCCATATGGGAATTAAAGCATTCTCCCCGTAATCGCATATTCCCGGATTTGCACACATTGCATCATACCATTTATCAAAGGACTTGGGGTCAAGCTGGGGCGATCCGAAAGAAGGGTATGCCTGTATGTTCGTCTCGCTATGATTATGATAGGAAGTGCTGGCCTGGGTTTTACTTGTTTGAACTCCGATATTGGCAGAAGCGAAGATGGCGTTAAAGGATGCTTTTACATCTGTTTCCATGCTGCTGCTGTCGCTTTGATATTGGCTGTCAGTGGTGGAATTGTATTCTACCCTTCCCCCCATTATTACAGACCTTAACATATGTGTACCATACAGCTCAAACAGCTGTTTCGGTTCCATAGTGGCGAGATTCTTTTTAAAGGAATCTGTCAGATAATTCTTCAGGTTAATTGATAAATCGTCAATATATAAATCATATTTGGGAGCACGATACATAAGTGTCGCAAAAGATCTGTTCTTTTCCTGCAAATGTTTGGAACTGAATTTTGCGCTTACACTGCCCCCGAAGCACAGGTATTTGCCCCCGGTTTTTACTGAGGTGGAAAGACTTTCAGAGTATGTCCAGGCATCCTGACCGGAAATATATCTGCTTGAGCTGTTATCGTTTAGCTGGTAATAGATTCTTCCATCTTGCAGGAGTTTTTTATTATCAAGAATATGATAGTTTTTTACATTCTCAGCATATTTATCGGTAATGATGTTTACACCTTTACCCAGCCAATCA
>CAYYHH010000343.1:0-950 GCA_964471645.1 uncultured Oscillospiraceae bacterium | reverse complement strand
CCCGCATCTTTGGCGGTAAGGGGGAAACCCGGTGACTCTCCCGGTTTTGTTTCAGCATTATCTGTATCAAAAAACCATGGAAACTTATTAAAATCAATACTTGGTGGGGCTTTAGCCACATTGGATACTAAATTGTTTCCCACAGCTCCAATATTTTTCACGGGATAAATCTTATTTCTTTCGAGAAGAGCTAACTTTGACATATCAATTTCCATGGGCAGGCCATTTGAGGATCCTTTTACGAATGTCCTTTTTAAAAGCGCTATCGCCTGTTCTCTGGTGGTATTGGCAAGGGGCGAAATCGTATTGCTGCTGGTTCCCTGCATAATTTCGTGCTGATAAGCGTACTTTACATCTTCGATGGCCCAGCCGGCTATTTTATTGGAATCGACGAAAGGAAAATCTCCGCTGAAGGTTAGCTTTAGACTTGGATAACTCGCCTTTAGGGCTCTCTTAATCATGGCACAAATTTCTTGCCTTGTAATATTGTTAGTGGGGGAAAAGTTTGTTGCACTTGTGCCTGCGACTATTCCAACATTATAGGCCTTGAGGATCTCGGGATTTGCTGTGTCGGTAAAGGGATTAGCTACAGGGGTTGCCGTCTTGCCCGATAATTTTTCATATAGCTTCACCGCTATTGTTGCAAATTCTTCTCTTGTTATTTGTTTCTTGTAGTTTCCCTCAACACCGCTATAGGTAAGCCCATACTTGTAGGCTTCCAAGATTTCATCTTCAGCCCACCCACTTTGACTTCCATCAAGGTTCAGGGGCGGCATTTCCTTGGGAGGCTTCAGCTCAAATGTTTTAAGTTCGACCTGGGGCTTAGAAGCGGGATTAAATACACCGGGAATCTTTATGGTTGTATCGGCAAAAATAAATGATGGAATAAGCATGATAAATACCAGGGACAAAGCTAAAAGGATCCTTACTTTTTTCATTTTTTCTCACAC
>CAYYHH010000342.1:0-2447 GCA_964471645.1 uncultured Oscillospiraceae bacterium | reverse complement strand
GATAAGACAGATTTATTTGCACAGGGATATTTCGCCTACGACTCCAAGAAGTCCGGAGGAATCACAGTCTCCCACCTTCGCTTTGGAAAAGAAAAGATCCAGTCACCTTATCTGATAAATGAGGCTGATTTTGTCGCTTGTCACAATCAGGCCTATGTTCAGCAGTATGATCTTCTCAAGGGGTTAAGGAAAGGCGGCACGTTCCTTTTGAACTGCCTCTGGAACGAAGATGAACTCGACAGACATTTACCGGCGCATATCAAGAGATATCTGGCACAGAACGATATCAACTTCTACACCATCAACGCCACCGGGATTGCGGAAGGTATCGGTCTCGGAAACCGCATTAATATGATAATGCAATCCGCTTTCTTCAAGCTGGCCCAGGTAATTCCCGTAGAGGATGCTGTCACTTATCTGAAGGAAGCAGTTGAGCATAGCTATGGAAAGAAGGGTGCCAATATCGTTGCAATGAACAACACAGCTATCGATAATGGTATAGATAATCTGGTAAAAATCAATGTCCCGGCAGAATGGGCAAATGCCGAGGACGACGAAAAGGAATTAAAAAAGGTTCCGGAATTTATTGAGGAAGTCCTTGTGCCTATGAATCGTCAAGAAGGGGACGAACTTCCGGTTAGCACTTTTGTGGGAAGAGAGGACGGAACTTTCCCATCAGGTACTGCGGCTTACGAAAAGAGGGGCGTGGCAGTCAATGTGCCGGAGTGGATTCCCGAGAACTGCATCCAGTGCAACCAGTGTTCATTTGTATGTCCTCACGCTTCGATACGTCCCGTGCTGCTCAATGCTGAAGAAAAAAGCAACGCGCCCGATGGATTCCGAACATTGAAAGCAATAGGAAAAGGTTTTGATGGGCTGGAGTACAAAATCCAGGTATCTCCGCTTGACTGCTTAGGATGCGGCAACTGTGCCGATATCTGTCCTGCGAAGAACAAGGCTTTAGTGATGATGCCTATAGAGTCACAGTTGGATCAAGCTGAAAACTGGGATTATGGAGTATCTGTCTCCACTAAAGACGGCCTAATGAAAAAATCTTCTATTAAGGGAAGCCAGTTTGCACAGCCATACATGGAATTTTCCGGGGCATGCGCAGGTTGTGGCGAAACACCCTATATCAAGCTAGTAACGCAGCTGTACGGCGACAGAATGATGATTGCTAATGCCACAGGTTGCTCTTCCATTTGGGGTGCATCGGCCCCAAGTACTCCTTACTGCAAAGATGAAAATGGCAGAGGTCCATCCTGGGCAAACTCGCTTTTTGAGGATAATGCCGAATACGGACTGGGAATGGCTGTCGGCGTCAGGCAAATGAGGGATAAGATCCAGGACAGCATGGAAGCACTGATGGAAAAGGATATACCGGCGGAAATGAAAGAAGCTTTTGGGGATTGGATCAGCAAGAAGAATGACGGAGCAGCTTCCAGGGAGGTAAGCGACAAGGTTCTCGAGGCTATAGATAATGCGGCATCTCTTGATGGGGAAGCAAAGGTACTTGTTGACGAGATAGTAAACAGAAAGGATTTTCTGGTGAAGAAATCCGTCTGGGCACTTGGCGGTGACGGTTGGGCTTACGACATCGGCTACGGCGGATTGGATCACGTGCTTGCTTCGGGAGAGGACATCAACGTGCTCGTATTCGACACGGAGGTTTATTCGAACACCGGCGGCCAATCGTCCAAGTCAACGCCTACTGCGGCGATTGCTAAATTTGCGGCTTCCGGAAAGAAGATTAAGAAAAAGGATTTAGGCATGATGGCCATGTCCTATGGATACGTTTACGTAGCGCAGGTAGGAATGGGCGCCGATAAAAATCAGCTGCTCAAGGCTATTACCGAAGCAGAAAGCTACAATGGCCCCTCCCTCATAATCTGCTATTCTCCCTGCATCAACCATGGCATTAAGAAAGGCATGGGCAAGACTCAGGAAGACATTAAGGATGCAGTCGAAACCGGTTATTGGCATCTCTACCGCTACAACCCGGAACTCAAGAATGAAGGAAAGAATCCCTTTATTCTGGATTCTAAGGAACCCAGCAGGGATTTCCGCGAATTCCTCATGGGCCAGGTCAGATATACATCTTTACTTCTGGAGTTCCCCGACGATGCAGAAAGATTGTTTGAAAAAGCAGAACAGGATGCCAAAGAAAGATATGAATCGTACAAGCGGCTGGCGGAATAAAACAGACAGACGAGATCGGCCTCCGTTAGCTGGGAAATCAATGTTATAAGCGATATGAAAACATAATTGCCCAAAATGACAGAAATAGAAAGAACAGCTATAAGAAGGGGCAGTTATAAAAGAATAGTTATAAAAAGAACAGTTATAAAAAGAAAAGCTATAAAAAAGAGCAGTTGAAAAACTGCTCTTTTGCGTCGTGCGCCCGGCATGGGCGCAATCTAAAGGGTGAAAGTCCCAAACCCGCCCGG
>CAYYHH010000341.1:1160-2476 GCA_964471645.1 uncultured Oscillospiraceae bacterium | reverse complement strand
ACGGGGCAGACCCTCATGGGCGAAGGGGCCGTAGAGGCCGATATCCCGCTGCTTTGCAAAGCCATCGGCATCAAGGAAGAAAATATTTACTTAGTCAATCCACTGGATCTGAGGACTACCAACAAAGCATTAGTAGAGGCTATGAAAAAGACTGAGCCGACGGTTATAATTGCCGCCTGGCCCTGCGCAATCAAGAAATTCAGCGAAAATGACAAATCACGCTTCGATCTGACACCCAAGAAGTGCATCATCGACCAGGAAAAATGCAAGCGATGCAAAGCATGTGTCAAAACCGGTTGCCCCGCCATCCTTTCAGGGGAGCAGATCACCATCATACCGGAATCCTGCACCGGCTGCAGCGTGTGCAAACAGGTTTGTCCGTTTTCCGCCATTTCCTTTGTAGAGTAAGAGATTCGGAGGTTGAGCATGAGCAATGTAAAGAACATACTTCTGGTCGGGGTGGGCGGACAAGGTACCATTTTGGCCAGTAAAATATTATCAGAAGGACTGATGGAGGCGGGCTACGATGTGAAGATGTCCGAAATCCACGGCATGTCCCAGAGGGGCGGAAACGTCAGCACTCAGGTTCGCTTCGGCGACAAAGTTTATTCCCCTATCATAGGCGAAGGGGAAGCCGATCTCATCGTGGCCTTTGAAAAGATGGAGGCCATAAGGTGGATTGAATACCTGAAACCCGGCGGTAAAATGGTCATCAACGATGCGGAGATTCCGTCGGCCCTTATACAGATGGGCGTGGCCGATTATCCCCAAGGCATCATAGACGAGCTTTCAAAGAAAGCCACTACATATGTTTTCAAGGCAACGGAGCTGGCGGAAGGCCTGGGAAATCCCAAGGGCATGAACATGGTCCTCCTGGGAGCCCTGGTAAAGGCCATGGAACTCCCCGATATCGACTGGGAAGATGTAATGAGACGCAATATAAAACCTGCCTTTATAGAAATGAACCTGGAGGCTTTTGAGCTGGGACAGGGGCAAGTATCGTAAGTCAATGAGTTTAAATTGGCCCGATGCTTTCTGCGACTCGGGTCAATAATTTCTATTCGGTAACACAATACTGTTTTCCTGATAATTCTATCTAAAAGTATAACCGACAATTTCCATATTTTAGTTGCAAAGTTTTCATATTGATAGTAGAATTAATAATTAAACCACTAATAACTGTTTGGAGTGATGGCAATGCAGGATTACAAATGTACCGTCAAATCAGCTGACGGTCGTACCATCAAAAACTATAAAGTCAGAGCCGTAGGCGAAACCGAATTGGTCGCCCAGATCAAGGAAAATGGCCTTTATTT
>CAYYHH010000341.1:0-1150 GCA_964471645.1 uncultured Oscillospiraceae bacterium | reverse complement strand
TATTTTTTTATTGTGCTCAGAGGTTATGTTTAAGACCGTTTTAAGACCGCAAGATCGTACGCTTATGTATGATGTTTGCTAATTTTTGTTAATTCTATTTGCTTATTCAACAGCAAAAGAGTATAATAGATTATCAAAATAGAAAGTTTTAACAATCGTACTTGGGTCTGTACATGAAAACACACAAGATACAGAGGTGGAGAGATGCAAGAATACAAATGTATAGTCAAAGACACAGGTGGAAAGACCATCAAGAATTACAAGCTGAAGGCTCTGGATGAAGCGGCGCTCATGTCCCAGGTCAAGACCTCTGGTTATTATCTGGTGTATTTTGAAAAGGCCGAAGCTAAAAAAGATATCCTGGGCGGAAACAAGCTGACCTTATCCATCAAAGACATTTCTATGTTTGCCAGACAACTCTCTTCCATGCTGAGTGCGGGGGTCACCCTTGTTAAAGCCTTGAATATCCTGTACCTGCAGATGGAGAAGAAAAATATCAAGGAAGCCGTTCGAAGGCTTTACGAATCTGTTCAAAAAGGCGAACAGCTGTCTGAAGGTTTGAGAAAACAGGAGGGGGTATATCCGGAATTTATGATCAGTATGGTGGAATCCGGGGAAGGAAGCGGCCAGCTGGACAGCGTTATGGAAAAACTGGCTTATCATTACGAAAAAGAGGTTAAACTTAAGGCCAAGATCCGTACCGCCATGACCTATCCCATAATACTGATGCTGTTGTCTGTCACCGTTGTTATTGTGTTGGTTACAAAGGTGTTGCCTACTTTTGTGGGGATGCTCACCGATGCAGGCTCCGAGCTCCCTTTGCCGACACGGATGGTTATCGGTTTTTCCGATGCGATTACAGGGTATTGGTATATATTTATCGTCGCAGCAGCTGTAATTGTTTTGGGAGTCAGGATGTACATATCAACTGAGGCCGGAAAGAAAAACTGGCACCAACTCTTGCTTATGGTACCTGTCGCAGGCAATACCATAGTCAAGGTATCATCCGCCAGATTTACGCGCACACTGTCTACACTTCTGGCCAGCGGAATGAATCTGCTTTCAGCCCTGGACATTTCAAATCGTCTGGCCGGTAACTCGGTTATTGTAGAGGGCCTCAACATATCCAAAGAGGATGTCAGAAAAGGCA
>CAYYHH010000340.1:0-2486 GCA_964471645.1 uncultured Oscillospiraceae bacterium | reverse complement strand
TTGTGCTTTCCGAGGTATCATAAAAGATTTTTCCTGATTTCGGCTGCCCGACTATGGGCTATCAAGCCTTCACCTTTTGCCAATCTGGCCACCGGCGGTGCAATCGTTCCTATCGCCGAAGGCTCTATGGTCTGATGGGTACAAACTTTCTGGAATGTGCCTGTCCAGACCCCTCCCGTATATCGAGCTGCTTTCATTGTGGGCAAAGTATGATTTGTCCCCGCTGCATAGTCGCCGAAAACCTCCGCACTATACTGCCCGATGAACATAGAACCATAATTTACAAGCCGGGGAATTACATCCTTTCCCTGCTTCAGGATCACCTCCAAATGCTCCGGGGCAAATTGATTTGTTAAATCTATGGCCTCTTCAATATCCGATGCCAATAAAATCTCACCGTAGTCATCCCAGGATTGGGCGGCTCGCTCCCCCGTAGGGAGATCTTTTAATTGTTTCTCTACTTCCTCAATGGTTTCAAGGGCCGTTTTCCTGTCGGTCGTTATTAAAATCCCTTTCGCCAGCACATCATGTTCGGATTGAGCCAAAATATCTGCGGCGATTATCCGGGGATCTGCCGTTTCATCGGCCAATATGAGAACCTCGCTGGGACCCGCTATAAAATCGATGCCCACCTGTCCATAGCATTGCTTTTTGGCCTCGGTAACATATTGATTGCCTGGCCCCGCTATAAGGTCCACGGGAGGTATCTGCCCGGTTCCATAAGCGAATGCCGCAATGCTTTGGGCCCCTCCGAAAGCATAGATTTCATCAGCCCCGGCAATATCCATGGCTACTAAAGTTTTCGGATTGACTTTTTCGGTTCCGGCTATACACGGCGAACAAGCCGCCACCCTTTTTACACCGGCAACTTTGGCAGGAATAATTAGCATGAGCGCCGTTGAATAAAGCGGATACGATCCTCCCGGGACGTAGCAGCAGCACGAGTTTACCGGTATAATCCGATGACCCAGCCTGACACCGGGATATGGTTGAAAATCTTCCAGTGGGCGCAACGTTTCTTTTTGCGCTTCCGCAAAAGCGCGAATATTTGCCGCTGCGAATTGTATATCGGCTATATCCTCCCGGGAAACCTCAGAATAAGCTTGCCTCAGCTCATCCTGTGAAACAATCAGTTTCTTTCTTTCGGATCCTCCAAAATGCTTATTATATTCAAGCAACGGACCATCGCCGGATTCTCTGATTTTTCCGATGATCTCCGCCACTGTTTGCGTCAATTTATTATTTTCTTCCTTAGAACGGGATTTAGCGCTCTTTATATATTCCATCGATTCTCCTGTGTGCATTGCTATTTTTTACTCATTGATTTGGATTTTTGTACCGCCGCTCTTACCCCAGCCATAACCGCACTGCGCATTCCTAAGTTTTCCAATTCGATCACTGCCTCTATAGTTGTCCCCGCGGGGGAGCAAACCATATCCTTTAATGCACCCGGATGCCTGCCGGTCTCCAACACCATCTTTGCCGAACCCAAAACTGTTTGGGCCGCGAATTTGTAAGCCTGATCTCTGGGCATACCTTCGGCGACGGCCGCATCCGCCATGGCCTCTATAAACATATAGACATAGGCCGGGGATGACCCGCTGACTCCGACCACCGCATCCATTAAATACTCCGGGACAACTTCCGATTTTCCAAAACTGTTAAAAATGTTTGAAACTTCACCTGTCTCATCTTTTGACACGAAGCTGTTCGGAGAAAGTGCCGACATGCCCTCTCTTACCAGTGCGGGTGTATTCGGCATTGCCCTGACCAGTTTGATATCTCTTCCGAACATATTCTCTATCATCCCTATCGATTGCCCTGCCGCGATAGATACTATTATCGCACCTTCTTTTATATGGTCCTTTATTTCTCCGATAACTTCGGGAAAAATGTTTGGTTTGACCGCTAAGAACAATATGTCTGCCCGGCCTGACACCTCGAGATTATTGACTGTGGTTTCAATGCCGTATCTGGATTTTAAGCTGTTCAGGTTGTCCTCATTAACATCGGAAGCGATTATATCCGGGGGGCTGATCAGGCCTGAATCAATAATCCCGCCTATAATTGCGCCACCCATATTCCCGACTCCTATAAAACCTATTTTTCTATTCATGTGGTACCCTCCAAAAGATGTATTGAGCATTTCCGTTATACTTGGTTTCAATTATATACTATCGCGGAATAATTTCTATACAATTTGACAATTGATTTTTTCCCGCACTTATATCCTCGCCGTTCCATAGGGGGCTCTGCCCCCTCTTGGCGGGTCTTACGACCCTGTCACCCCCGAAGGGGTAATCCGCATTTGCGATGCTATGCTCAGGGGAGTGCCTCCCCTGAGCCCCCACAGCCCCGTGCGCTCGAGTCCTGAACTTTCTACCAAAGCAAAACACCACCCCTCAAGGTGGTGCTTTGCTTTGGCGGAGGGCATGGGACTCGAACCCACGGGGCTGTTACACCTTACTCGCTTTCCAGGCGAGCTC
>CAYYHH010000339.1:0-2524 GCA_964471645.1 uncultured Oscillospiraceae bacterium | reverse complement strand
CAATACCGTCAATAGGGAAAGGCATAAAACTGAGCCTAATCTTTTCATAATTTAATGTTCCTCCTAGTATCGTTTAAGTCGGACTTTTGCTTCCTCAAATCCTTAAAAAAATCCCTCATCATCTGGCTGCATTCTTGCTCCAAAATGCCGTAATAGATTTCAGTATTGTGGTTCAATCTATTATCCTGTGGTATATTCATCAAAGAACCGCAGGCACCGCTTTTTGGATCCTTAGTGCCAATATACACTGATTCGAGCCGCGCCAGAACTATGGCCCCGGCGCACATTGCGCAAGGTTCTGTTGTCACATATATATCAGAATTGAGCAACCGCCATCCGCCAAGGTTCTCGGCAGCTTCCCTGATGGCGATAATCTCCGCATGGGCGGTTGGGTCCTTGAGTGATTCCGTCAGGTTATGTCCTCTCCCGATGATCCGTCCGTTACATTCAACAATGGCACCTATCGGAATTTCACCTGCCGCAAACGCCTTTTCCGCTTCCTTTATTGCCTCTTTCATAAAAAAATCCGGTGTCATACGATCACCTTCAGCACTTTCTGAGGCCCTGAACATGCGATCCTCGTTTCAAATTTATATTTTACATTAGCCCTAATATATTACCACAGAATTTCGGGCATTTCAATGTGTTTTGTTCTTCTCCGGGAAAATTCATTCATGCTTATGCTCGTTTTTCTATATTAAGTCATAGAGCTAATTTGGATAAATTACCGGATTGTGGAAAAGGTATAGTAAGTCGTGTAGACATAATCACTGGCAAATCTTTGTAGTTCCCGCACTATATTGGCTAACCCTTTCTCAAGGGAAGCCTTTCTCTTATGCTCTCCATATAGGAAAAATCTATGTCTGCGGCACAGTAGCCGTCTTCATCATGCGTCGTTGCCAGCACCACCCCCCAAGGATCCACAATCATGCTACGACCACAAAAAGTTTGGCTTTTGCTCATCTTGGATCCTACTTGATTTGAAGCTATAACATAGCTTTGTGTAGTTAACGCCATTGCACGGTTCAAGACTTCCCAATGATCAATCCTTGGTGAATAAAAAGCAGCAGGCAATGCAATTATCTTAACATCAAGCTCTCTGAGTTTTAGCCATAGTTCAGGAAATCGTAAATCATAGCAGATGATCACACCGCATTTACCGAACTCTGTATCGAACGCGAAGATCGAATCGCCTGGATGTATAACATCTGACTCTCTTCTATCAAGTGAATCAAAAAGATTTATCTTTCTGTAGCTCCCGATTTCATTTCCCCGACGATCGAAAACAATTGACGTATTATATATCTTTCCATTATCGGATTTCTCAGCAAAGCTACCTGCTACAAAATAGGAGTTTGCCTCAATGACAATCGGTGAAAATATTTCACGAAATCGATCCGCCGTTTCAGCGTATTCCTTTTTAAAGGCCGAGCCTATGAGTCCATAGAACAATTCGGGCAGGCAAATAAGATCAAATTGACCATACTTTTCCTTCGCCTCAGTAATTAATTGCCTAGATCTTTCTATGTTTTTAAGTTTCTCAGAACCTGCACCTATTTGCACGGACAATACCTTCATTTAAAATTCCTCCTTGCTATTATTTATTGACACCTCAAAGGGCTATGCAATCACTTTAAAATATCCCTGGCGGATATAGTGAGGCCTTCCCCATACTTTTTAATTATTTTTAATTATATATATCCGAATAAAGCGATATTAAAATTCTTTTCAGATAATCTTTTCCCCATACCAATAATTGTTCCGTTATAGGGCATTGGTCTAGACCCGGAGTATAATACTCTATCACTAAAGGTTCTTTGAATCAAATTAAAGCGGCATTGGATCAAGTAATAGTTGGCAATAAGTAACACTTCCAAGCGATAAGTTTTATGTATTTTAGATAGAAATTTTCCATCTCTTTGTTCTCATGCATAAATTCAAATATTAAACTGCTTTAAGCTTGGTTCAAAAATATCGCAAAGTTTCATATACTTTAGATATTTCAATTAGCCTATTTCATTCTTTTATGCACGCAGGGGGCTTTTTCAACGGCATTAACAATAACCCTTTCAGTATAATGGAAATAGTGAAAGGGTTATTTACATTTGTAAACCAATTATGGGCATTTTCGGGCATCTGGATGCTTTTGGTTATTTATCCCATTGCGGCTCAATTTGAGTCGGAACACTACTGTGATCCACATTTGTTCCCCATGGCTGCGCTGTCTCTGGTTTCAACAGCTCACCATACAAGTCAGGTCTTCTCCAGAATGGATAAATTTTGGCATCATTGTCTCTTGCATCTTGAGGAGCATCACTATCGATTACTGCATAACATATATCCTGTCCAAAGATAGTTGTCTGTGCAATATTTACGCCATCAAAAGCAATTGCGGTTCCACCTGCATAAGAAAGATCTATGCTGTTTTTTTCGCCTGTTGAAAAAGCCCATGCATGCACTGGTGTCTCGCGTCTCCATCCTACCGGATTAGCCATTATGCAATATGCCAAACTTTGTACTGAAG
>CAYYHH010000338.1:0-2543 GCA_964471645.1 uncultured Oscillospiraceae bacterium | reverse complement strand
CTACATTCTTTGATGAGGCCGAACCGGCCACCGATGAGGCAGCTTCCTTCATTACAGGATTCAAACAATATCTCAAGGACAATGGTCAGGATGAAATTATTCCCGCCGTATCTGCCCTGGGCTATGACGCCTACATAACGGTACTTGATGCAATCAAAGCAGCTAACTCCACTGAGGGACCTGCTATCCGCGATGCCCTTACAGGTGTCAATGTCGTCGGAGTTACCGGATCGATCTCCTTTGATGCAAAAGGCGATGCCAATAAGGACATGGCTTTCATTAAGACAGTAGAAAACGGAGTATTTAAGTTCCTCATGACCGTCTCTGTCGAATAAGTCCTTAAGCAAGATACTCAAATGAGTGGGGCCGGATTGCTGTCTCATCGATACAGTACACTAGTCTGCCCCGCTCATTTTAACAATCAAATACCGTGAGGATAACCGGTTACATTCGGGACTCTATGAGGAGGCCTAATTTTATGACAATATCAGTTTTTTTACAGCATTGCCTGACAGGGATTTCATTGGGGGGCGCCTACGCGCTGATCGCTATCGGCTACACTATGGTTTATGGAATTTTGCGGCTTATAAACTTCGCTCATGGCGATATTTTTATGATGGCCGGGTATTTTATGATTTTTGCGATGACATCATTTCCATGGTACGTAGCCATTCCTATAGTGCTGATAGCTACGGTGCTTCTGGGTGTGCTGATTGAACGGGCTGCCTATAAACCTCTCCGAAATGCTCCAAGGATGTCCATCATGATATCAGCCATAGGGGTATCCTACCTGCTGCAAAATCTGGCTACTTATTTATTCACGGCTCTCCCCCGTGGGTATCCGACAATTCCTTTATTGAAAAGAATTTTTCAGCTGGGGCCGTTGACCGCTTCACTGGTGACTTTCATTACGCCGGTGTTGACCTTGGTCTTGGTGTACCTCATGGTGTTTTTAACAAATCACAGTAAGATCGGCATGGCCATGCGGGCGGTGTCACGGGATTTTGAGACCGCACAGCTTATGGGAATAAAGATCAACCGAGTGATAACTATTACTTTCGCTATCGGCTCTTTCCTTGCAGCCGTCGGCTCAATCCTTTACTTCACGGACAGAATGGCGGTCTTTCCCTTCAGCGGCGCATTGCCTGGCCTCAAATGCTTTGTAGCGGCTGTTTTGGGCGGTATAGGAAGTATTCCCGGCGCAATGGTGGGCGGGTTTATTTTGGGTTTGGGGGAAACGGCTCTGGTTGCTCTGGGATACTCCACCTTCAGCGATGCATTTACCTTTGTTCTCCTTATATTAATGCTGCTAATTCGGCCTACGGGGCTATTTGGCGAGAAAGTGACGGATAAGGTATGATCAGTATGAAACCGAGAACAAAACATATTTTATCGATTGCCCTTGCGGCCGCCATAATAGCGATACTCTGGTATTTAGATTCCAACAGGTCGCAGTACAGCTATGCTATCGCTATTTTACAAAGAAGTGCGATCTATGCGGTTGTTGCAGTGTCCATGAACCTGCTTACCGGGTTTACCGGCTTGTTTTCACTGGGGCAGGCGGGTTTTATGGCTATCGGTGCCTACACTGTAGGGATTCTTACGATTCCCGTGGAACTGCGCCCCAATGTTTATTATATCAACGGCATAGCGGAACCTCTTGCAAATGTCCATTTGCCTTTCTGGGCTGCGCTGATCCTTGGGGGATTGATGGCGGCTTTGGTAGGCGGACTTATCGGCATTCCTGTCTTACGTTTAAAAAGCGATTATTTGGCCATTGCCACGCTGGGATTTTCGGAAATAATCCGGGCACTGATTGCGGCACCGCAGTTGGATAGGATTACCAACGGCTCCTACGGTCTCAAAAGCATACCTGCATTCAACTCGGTTTTCCAGGTCTTTGCTATTGCTGCCCTTTGCATACTGATCATGGTCCTGGTCATCAAGTCTTCTTATGGGAGGGCTTTCAAAGCAATGAGGGAAGACGAAACCGCGGCAGAAGCTATGGGCATTAATTTATTCAAACATAAAAGCATGTCTTTTATCATAAGCTGTTTCTTTACCGGGATCAGCGGCGGACTTCTGGCAGTTTTCATGCGCTCAATAGATTCCAAAACCTTTCAGGTAAACCTGACCTACGACATACTGCTGATCGTAGTTTTAGGGGGCCTGGGCAGTATTACGGGCAGTGTAATGGCCTCGTTCCTTATGACCGCGGGAAGAGAGTGGCTGCGATTTTTTGATGCTCCCTTAATAATAGGCGGATTCGCTGTCCCGCTGTTCCGCAACGGTTTCCGTATGGTTATTTTCTCCATTATTCTAATGGCTGTGGTCCTCTATTACAGGAAAGGCCTCATGGGTAACAGGGAATTCTCTTGGGATGGCATATTGAGGTTTTTTTACAGGATAGGCGGGTCGTTCCGGCGGAAAACACCCGGAAAGGGGGAAGAGGCCAATGTCTGATAATGTACTTCGATTAATGGATGTTACTATGCAATTTGGCGGTGTTGTAGCAGTAAACAACCTCTCCCTGGAGGTAAACC
>CAYYHH010000337.1:0-2548 GCA_964471645.1 uncultured Oscillospiraceae bacterium | reverse complement strand
ACACTCCCCCTGATCGTTATCAAATCCACAGCACCGGGGCCGGCACCGACAAAATAGATCATACTTTAATCCTCCTTGACGATTATTACAGAAAAATAGCTGCTGCTTTGCACATGTTCGGGATTATGATAAAGCCTTTCATTTTCCATGCAGCAGCATTCAACCATTTTTGATTTTGAAATCAGTTTCTCCTTTTTCAACAGGTCAATTACGGTGTCGATTTGCTTGCCGCTTTTCATCAACACTTTGTTTCCGTCCAGTTTCAGTAAGGATTCGATGTGGTCATAAGAAGCGGGAATTATATGCAATGCCTCGTCTTTGTCGCACAGCGAGATATTCAGGCGTGCCGCCGCAGCGCAGAAAGAAGGTATTCCGTTGATGATTTCGGCCTCGTAACCTTTTTCGATTATTTTCCGATGTAAATAAATGTACGTCGAATAGATCGTTGGATCTCCCAGGGTGATAAAGGCCAGATCAAAGCCCTTCTCCAGCTGACCGCATATAAGCGCTGCCGCTTCGCTGTGAGCTCTCTCCAAAATATCTTCATCTCTTGTCATGGGCATATGACAGGATATCAGCTCTTTGCCCTCCACAAATTCGACTGCGATTTTCAGCGCCGTTTTTTCACTTCCGCCATCGGGTACAATTATTTTATCTGCTCGCCTCAGGGTTTCCACCGCCAATAAAGTAAGGAGGTTTTTATCCCCAGGACCAACACCTACACCATATAATTTGCCTTTTTTTTTGTCGCTCACTGCCTATACTCCTTAATCTCATTTATGAATAACTCAGCATATTGGCTTTTCATCAGTATTCCGTATTCCTTTGAAAAAACCAGAAATTCGATTTGCGCTTTTCCCTGCAGGCGATGATCCAGCTGGAATGCAATCTGTTCGGAAATGTTTTTATATACCTGCCTGTCGAGATGGTTTTCCGCCAAGACCATGTGCATCTCATCCATTGTAGCCGCATCCATTAAGCTTCTCAAAACCTTGACGTCGGCCCCGCACAGCGCCGCATGGGCCACGCAGATTTCTTTCCTGCCGTCGGCCGCTTTGGAATGGGTATTCATTATGCCCGCCGCTATCTTGGCGAGCTTTCCTATATGGCCTATGAGCATGATTTTCTCAAAACCGCAGTATAAGGCATGGTCCAGAGCCTCACCTATAAAATTGGAACATTTCACTGCTCTGTCTATATTCAGTCCCAAGTTTTCCCGGGAAAAATCAAGTCCATAATTTCCCGGAGAGATCAGCAAAACTTCCTCTCCGACCTTTGAGTTGATCTCCAGCTTGATTGTGTCGATGATTGCCGCCTCGCTCATGGGTTCAACTATACCGGTTGTCCCCAATATCGATATCCCGCCGACTATGCCCAAGCGGGGATTGAAAGTTTTCTCCGCAATTCTTACGCCCTCCGGGGCATAGATCAACACCTTGAATCCGCCTTTGTACCGGAATCGCTCAGCGGCCTCCTTCAAGGCCCCGCGGATCATCTTCATCGGAACGGGATTGATTGCGGCCAGACCCGGGGGACAAGGAAGACCCGATCTTGTCACCCTGCCGATCCCCGTTCCCCCTTCAACGGATATTTCATTGCTGTCCCGGATCAATGTCACCCCGGAATATATCTTCATACCCGTCGTTGCATCCGGATCGTCTCCTCCGTCCTTTATTACCGAGCAGGAAGAATAGTCCCCGCTGATAACAGGATCATTTATTTCCATGGTCAATTGTTCTCCCCCGGGCAGGGTTATATCTGTTGAATTAAGCAATACCCCTGAAAGCAGCATGGTAGCAGAAGCCTTAGAAGCCGCCGCCGCACAGCTTCCCGTTGTATAACCATATCTCAGTTTTTTTCCGTTTTTAACGATGTATCGATCCATTGTCCTCACCGATCAGATGTTTTATATTTTCTCTTGCCTTTGATATCGTTGCCGCCCCAATATCCACATCCAGATTATCTTTGTTTTTCAATATCTCCATCAGATGGGCAATTCTGGGAAGCCTTAAGTTGTGTTCTCGAAGAAGGCCCGCCCGGTGCCACAGTTCCTCCGGAGTTCCGTGAAAGTATATTTTGCCTCCGTCCATCACATATACTTCATCGCTGTACAGAGGAATAAGATCCAGCTCATGGGTAGAATAGACCACCGTAATACCGTAGGATTCTCTGAATTCATTGATGAGCTTCAAAATCTCGCTTACTCCTTGGGGATCCAGGCCCGCCGTAGGCTCGTCCATGATAATTACCGAGGGCTGCATTGCCAATATACCTGCTATTGCAACCCGCTTCTTTTGCCCGAAGCTCAGGGCGTGGGTAGGCTTATCCACTATGTCCTCAATTCCGGTTTTTTCGATTATATAGTTCATCCTGTCTGCGATCTCCGAATCGGGAAGTCCCATGTTCTTCAGCCCAAAGGCTATATCCTTCCTGACGTTTGCCGAGAAAAGCTGTTCCTCGGAGTTCTGAAAAACAATGCCTACCTGTTTTCTGAGCGAAAGCAAATCTTTCTTTCCATATTTCACAGGCTTTCCGTTGAAAAAAACTT
>CAYYHH010000336.1:0-2559 GCA_964471645.1 uncultured Oscillospiraceae bacterium | reverse complement strand
GGTCTGAAAACAGGATGTTCCCAAGCTTATGTTCTGTTTTCCCTAAGGCTTCGCCTGCGCTTAACGAGTTGCTTTTCTTATACCGAATCGTTCAGTAGACCCTAACATACTATTGTTTTCCTTTCAATTAAGACAAGGCGGGCACTTTTAATGCCAAATTATAGACCATGTGTACTCGTAGGCTACCGGTTACATCGACTGTATTTAAATTGCTAATTTATCGCTATTTTGAATTAAATGATGATTACAGCCTGTCCGGTTAAATCGGTTCCGCCGAAAACCCTCTTTTTTTGGTTTTGGTGAGAAAAAACATGTAAATCAGATTTTGCACAGCCGGTTATTTTTGATTAGGAAGTCACCGCTCACGCTCTGCTATTTATTTCTGGCCGGGTATGACCCGATGCCATGATTCGGCTGTAATAGGGGCGGTTTCACAGAATTTGTTGTTGTTCCGTTGTTAATAATTTGTCTTTTCAATTGACAGAGTATTAAAAAAGACTTATATTTAAATTAAATTAACATTAAGCTATTGTAAATTAAAGTAAATCAAAGAAAGGAGGAGAGAAAACATCTAACACTATAGAATAAATTTAAAAATCTAAATGTGGGAGGAATAAAAATGAATGAAAAGCAAGCCAAATACTCTACCATTCTAAAATCCTTACCGGCGAATGAGGCGAGGGAAGAAGTCTTGTTCAGGCAAGCCGGTGATGGGTTCTTGCAGGTCGAATATGGCCATATCCAACGATTATACGTGCCCGACTCTTTTCGCATGCTTGCCGTGGATAAAATGATTAAGGATAAGCAAATCGACGGTCTGATTGAGACAACGCCGGGATTGAGAACAAATATGTTCCATTTTGATCCGGAAATACTAAGTGTTGATAAACTCATTGATGAAATTTCCGAATGCGAGGACGAATTGAAAACGCTGGAAGACATGGTAATCGAATCACGTATAATCTATCTTCCTATCGCATTTGAAGACAGCGAAACGAAAAAAGCTGTCGATAAATACAGCCAGATGATACGCCCGGACGCACCGAATGTCATAGACGGATACAACCTCGAATACATAGCCCTTTGTAATGGTGTTACTGTAGAAGAAGTAAAGAAAATGGTTATGGCAACAGAATGGTTTAACAGCGGCTGCGGCTTTTGGCCCGGAGGAGGGTTCTTCTGGCCCCTGGATCCAAGATGCGCCCTGGTAGTCCCTAAGTATAACCCGCCCAGAACATGGACGCCGGAAGGAACCGTCGGCATTGGAGGGCCTTGCGTATTTACATACACGACGCCTACCGGGGGCGGATATCAAATAATGGGAAGAACCATTCCCACCTTCCAATTTTCTATGAAACATCCACAGTTTAAGGATACCCCCTTCTTATATAGAAACGCCGATCGAATCAAATTCTATGAATCTACAGAAAAAGAAGTAGTTGAAATCTACGATCATGTCCATAACAAAACCGATTTTAAATATGATATTGAAGAAGGCACGATAGTAGCGAAAGATTATGTAAAATGGCTCCATTCCGAAGAAATAGAAAAAGAGGCCAACGAGTTTAATAAAAAAAGAATAGAAAGCTTAGCCAAAGCTCCAAAACTATAAGAAGGAGGTAATAAATCATGCTTAAAATTATAAACGGCGGAATTCAATCGCTGGTAGAAGATTGGCCGGGAAGGCTTGGTTATTTGGGTGCGGGAATGGCCCCTTCCGGAGCGATGGATAACGTAGCATTGGCATTGGGCAATCTGCTTGTCGGAAATGAGAGTGGAGAAGCAGGCATAGAGATAGCCGTCGGCTTATTTCACGCAAAATTTGAATCCGACGCTTTGATAGCATTGACCGGGTGCGATATGGGTCCCACAATAAACGGACAGCCGGTTCCCATGTGGGAATCCGTACTTGTTAAAAAGGGTGATGAAATTAAATTGCCAAGATACGGTGACAATGGATTTCGTACCTACATTACCGTAGCCGGAGGGATTGATGTTCCATACTATTTAGGCAGCAAATCCACCTGCTTATTTGGAAGCTACGGCGGGTTTGAAGGTCGTCCTTTAAAAGCCGGTGATCTTGTTAAATTCAGTGATCCTCCAAGAGATTATGAGAGCAAAGCCGGAAGAAAGGTAAAGCCGGAAGCAATACCTGTATATGACAACGAGATAGAATTGAGAGTTGTCGTCGGCATGAACGCCTATCCCGATTATGTCAGCATGGAGGGAATGGATTATCTGTTAAGCACTCCTCTGAAGTTCTCGGTCAACTCCAACAGATCTGCATGCAGACTGGATCCGCTGCCCGATTATTTCTTCTCAAGGGAAGACGGCGGAGCTGGAGGTTCACACCCATCCAATATCATCGATCATGGCTACAACATGAGGGGTGCCATCAATGTTACAGGCAACACCCCCGTTCTGTTGATTGCGGACGGTCCTATACGATGCCGCGGATCTCGCCGATGTTGCGCAGCGCCTGCGCTTCACAATACGCCCGCAACCCGTCGATGATCGCAAGCATGGCGCGCGGATCCGCAAACGTCATGGCGCCCACCT
>CAYYHH010000335.1:0-2563 GCA_964471645.1 uncultured Oscillospiraceae bacterium | reverse complement strand
AAAAAAGATTGACTAATTTGTTCATTAATGGTAACATTATGTGAGTGAGTGTTTTTTTACTGATATGAATGAATTACTGTTAGGGGGTATGGCAAATGAAAGCGACAGGTATTGTGAGAAAAGTTGACGAACTGGGTAGAATCGTACTTCCCATTGAACTAAGGAGGACGTTAGACATCGAAATCAAAGATCCTATCGAGATTTATGTCGATGGTGATTACATCCTTTTAAAGAAGTATGAACCTGCCTGCATCTTCTGTGGCAACGCAAAAGGCGTCAAACGGATACATGATAAAAATGTCTGTGCCGACTGCATTAAAGAAATGCAAGAACTGTAATCGGCGAAAGATATCAAAAACGAGAAAACCTGTCCGCTCCTAGGCAAACAGGTTTTTTTTAATTTTTTGATTTGCTAATCCTGCAGCAAGTTTTTTATTTCATTTAACAGGGAGGCGTCTATCTCATCGTTTATAAAGTCGCTTTCTTTCTTACACCCGAGGCGTTTTATCTGTTGCTTGTTGTAAGTAATAATATCGGTGGACAGTTTCTCCGGACTGTCGCCATCTTTTTCTTCGACAATGTGCCGAACCTTTACTTTATTCTCCAATATATTACTTTCTATGACAATGCCTAAACCATCGACCGTCTTTACCTTTTCCCCCGCTTCGGGCATGCCCCTTCTCATCTCGCAATAAACATCGTTTTCATACTTGAGGCAGCACATAAGCCTGCCGCATATACCCGATATTTTGGTTGGATTAAGCGAAAGGTTCTGGACCTTGGCCATTTTAATGGATACAGGTTCAAACTCAGGCAACCATGAATGGCAACACAAAGCCTTTCCGCATGTACCTATGCCTCCGACCAGTTTAGCCTCGTCCCTGACTCCGATCTGCCTCAGTTCGATGCGCATCTTGAACACGCCCGCTAAATCTTTGACTAATTCCCTGAAGTCTACCCTGCCATCGGCGGTGAAATAAAATATGATTTTGCTATTGTCGAAAGTGTGTTCCACATCGACCAATTTCATATCCAATTTGTGTTTGTCAACTTTCTCCTGACAAAGTGCAAGATCGTTCCCCTTTTTCTCCAAATTCTCCCGGTACTGCAAAATATCCTTTTCGTCAGCAATGCGGATAATTTTCTTTAAGGGTGCAACTATTTCTTTTTCGTCTACCTCTTTTATATCCTCGGAAAGTGTGCCGTATTCCAACCCCCTCGCCGTTTCAACTATTACTCCCATGCCTTTTGTTACTTCAAACCCGTCAGGATCAAAGAAATAAACCTTACCGGCCCTTTTGAACCTGACTCCGGCTACCTTTATCATATGGATTCCTCCTCAAATCATCTTTAATATCATACTTTTAATGGCATAACCTGTATTGATCCTTCGATCAAGATCCCGCCTCGTTTCTTCTATGACAGCTATCAACCTGGTCGCTTCCGCCACAGTTATTTGCGGATCCGATCCCTCAGAACCTTGGATTGTGTTTTCGATATTTATCCCTATCGTTCGAAACAGCAGATCCCTGAACCATCTTTCCAGGCCATCAAGGAAACGGTATGAACTGTCCCTGTCTTTGACTATTTCCTGCAGCTTCATCGCCAGAGAATAATAGCTCCCATTCCCCAGAATCATAGTGCCTATGGTATTTATTTCTTCGGCTGTTGTTTCATCGTAAAAGGATTCTTTTTGCGGACCTTCAAATCGAAACAGCACACATCGTGAGCGGACAGTTGGCAGCAGATGCTCGGAATTACCAGAAATCAATATAATAACCGATCCGCCGGGGGGTTCCTCAAGGGTTTTCAAAAGCCTGTTCTGCGCACGGACCGTCATAGTGTCGGCGTCCTTTATTATGGCCGCCTTTCGATCCCCGACGAGTGGCTTTAAGCGAAGCCTTTCCAGCAGTTCTTCGACGGTTTTATCTTTTACGGAAAGCCCATCGGCAGAAATCGTGTGAATATCCTCCGCATAAGGTGTAATTTCACTTGCAAGGTCGCGGGCAACAGAAACGGCCCGTTCATTGTTTTCATCTTCTATAATGTAAGCATGCAAAAGCTTTCCATCTTTGGCAAGCCGCATCACCTGTTCTTTGAGCAACTCCTGTCTCATTGGGAGATTCCCCGGGCTTCACTGTTTTTCTGTATGAAGGCCGTCGCTTTTTCCTTGATATCTATACTGATTTCATCTATCCCCAAGGATCCGTCAATTTTCACGATCCTTTCCGGATGCAGATTTGCCAGCTCCAAATAGCCTTCGTATACTTCCCTGTGGTAATGTATTTCTTCCTGCTCCAGTCTGTCCAGAACCCCGTTGCTTATTCGCCTCTTTCCTTCATTGGGATCTACGAGAATCAATAAGGTCAAATCGGGGGATATCCCCTCAACCGCAATCTCATTGATCAACCTGACCCTTTCTCCCAGCCCCCTGCCAAAACCTTGATAAGCGATGCTTGAATCCATAAACCGATCACAGATTACCGTCTTCCCCGCATCTATCGCAGGACGTATCTTTTCCGCCACATGCTGCGCCCTTGATGCGGCGTAGAGCAATGCTTCC
>CAYYHH010000334.1:0-2565 GCA_964471645.1 uncultured Oscillospiraceae bacterium | reverse complement strand
TTTATTCTTGGCGCAACCCGCGTAATCTTTGCTATGGGCAGAGCCAAGATGCTGCCCCCTGTTTTCGGAAGAGTTCATCCCAAGTACCAAACACCGACCGCTGCGATAGTTTTAGTCGGTCTGATCACTTGCCTGTCACCGTTGCTCGGCAAGAGCGCTCTGGTATGGTTCGTAGACGCCAGTGCCTTTGGGACCGTAGTCGCTTACTGCATGGTAGCATGTTCCTTTGTTGCACTCAGGAAAAAGGAACCTGATTTGGAAAGACCGTATAAAATCAAATCGGGCGGTGTGATTGGGATCATTGCGGTAGCTGTGGCGATATTTTTCATAACACTTTATCTTCCCATATTCACTGACGGCTTGATCTGGCCCTACGAATGGCTGATGGTCTTCGGTTGGATCGCTTTGGGCGCAGTATTGCTTGTACTTAACCAAAGAGCTTATCCCAATGTGCCGGCAGATGAGAGGGAATACCTCATGTTCGGTGAGGATTACATGAGAGAAGACAGAAAGTATACGGGATCAAGAGAGATCAAATATTGACCCGTCAAAATTTTTGCATCATAGTGGTACTTAAAAGGCAATAGACAAAGGTGATTCCCATCCGGCAGCTTTAAGGATTGGGATCGCCTTTTTTGTTCATTACAGGCAATTTCAACCATATCGATATTTCTCTCTCTTCAAGGATCCGGCACAACGAGGCCGCTTGCCTATGATGCCCGGCGCCCCGGTGACCCTTACCATTGGTGACCGGGCCACTTGCCATTGAGGCCCTATTTTAGTATTATATTCAGTGTCCGGCAGATGAAAAACAAATTTCAAGTTCCGGGGACAATCGGACCAATCAGTCAGACGGGGACAACCGGATGGGTCAGGCGAACCGGTACAACCGGACCAATCAGTCAGACTGAGACAACCGGATTGGCCGGTTCGACATAGCGCCGATATAGAAGGGAAGAAAGATTTGAAACGAGACGGCAGTATAAAACCGGGGGACAAGCAGGGTCTTAAACGGGTGCTCGGACGAACCGATGTGCTGACCCTGGCCATAGGCACCATGGTTGGGTGGGGCTGGGTCATGCTTTCCGGGCTTTGGGTGAAAGAGGCGGGGGTGCTCGGTTCGCTGGCTGCCTTTGCCATCGGTGCGGTGCTCTGCATACTTGTAGGACTTACCTATGCAGAATTGACTGCCGCTTTGCCCTTGGCCGGAGGTGAAATGGTCTATGCTTATCGAGCCATCGGTCAGCGCTTTGCCTGGCTGGTAGGGTGGGCGATTGCCTTCGCATATATAGGTGTAGCCGCCTGGGAAGGGATTGCGATAGCAACGGCCATCGATTACATATTGCCGATACCGAAGATAGGATATTTGTGGAGCATAGGAGGATATCCGGTGTTCCTGTCCTGGTCGTTGATAGGAATTGCGGGATCAGTGGTGATTTTATTCTTGAATTACCTGGGTATACGGCCGGCGGCCATGTTTCAGGTTCTGACCACATCCGCCCTCTTTCTGGTAGGGCTGATATTCGTTTTTGGAGGGATCACATTCGGCGATTCCTCTTACATGGTACCCTTGTTTACAGACAGCAAGGGATTTATAGCCGTATTGCTGATGGTACCTTCTATGTTCGTGGGCTTTGATGTCATTCCACAATCCGCAGAGGAAATGAATTTACCATCCAGGCATATCGCCAAGGCCTTTATAGTTTCCATATTGATGGCAGCGGCATGGTACTTCCTGGTAATAATAGGTATCAGCCTGTCAGCACCGGCAGAAGTACGCAATGCGGCCATCGTTCCCGCAGCGGATGCCATGGCCTATTGTTTCGGATCCCCTTTGTTCGGTCAGATTCTGATCGTCGGTGGCATATGCGGTATCCTTACAAGCTGGAACGGTTTTATCGTAGCGGCAACAAGGATAATATACGCTATGGGCAGGGCAAAAATGCTTCCTCCCATATTCGGCAGACTTCATCCCACGTATAAAACTCCTACGGGAGCGATACTTTTAGTTGGAACAATATGCACTTTTACACCCCTGTTGGGAAGGAATTCGCTGGTATGGTTTGTCAACGCCAGTGCTTTCGGATCGGTATTTTCGTATTTAATGGTTTCGGTAGCTTTCATTATTCTCAGATTAAGGGAGCCGGAACTGATACGTCCGTTTAAAATTAAATACGGTATACCCGTCGGGGTCGTTGTAATTTTTATTTCGGTAGGCTTCCTGTTGCTTTATACCCCGATCGGCAAGGTGTCGCTTGCCTGGCCCCAGGAATGGGTTTTAGTTTTTATATGGGCTTTGCTCGGGGTGTTGCTTTACCGTTGGGGTCGTGCGTCATATGGCCATATTTCCCCGGCAGAAAGGGAACTGCTGATTTTCGGAGAGGATTATTCACGAAGGAAATATGTAAATGAATAGAAGACCCATACTTATTATAACAATTTTATTCTGTATAGCTTTAATGTTCGCGTATAAGCTCACGTCTTCACAGAAGGTGATAAAGGATGTAATAGAAGCGGACCTTTACCCTCTCAGCCAGAGCCAGTCCCAATGGATATCGTCAAAAG
>CAYYHH010000333.1:0-2565 GCA_964471645.1 uncultured Oscillospiraceae bacterium | reverse complement strand
AAGACGAAAATACCATCCTTTCGAATAAGGACATCATCAAAGTAAATTTCGCCTCCTCCGTATTCGGGTCTTTGTATCATGACCAGATCCCAGTGAACAGCGGATACGTTACCGTTATTTGCATCTTCATAGGCACAGCCGGGAGTTAAATGGAAGCTCCCCGCAATTTTTTCATCGAAGAGGGTATCCTTCATGGGATGTAGGATATAGGGATTGACACCGATGGCGAATTCACCGAAATAGCGGGCGCTTTCATCCGTGTCAAGCAATTGATTGATTCTTTCGTTATTATTTGCCGCAGCCTTAACGATTTTTCCGTCTTTTATTTCAAATACGATATTTTCGTAGGTAAAGCCTTCTTCCTCAGATGGAGTGTTATAGGAAATGGTTCCGTTCATCGATTCTCTGACCGGAGCGGTGTAAACCTCTCCGTCGGGAATGTTGCGCTCACCGCTGCATTTAACGGATCCGATGTCTTTTATAGAGAATGTGAGATCAGTACCTGGCCCAGTAATATGGACTTTGTCGGTTCTGTCCATCAAGGCCTTTAAAGCATCCATAGCCTTGTCCATTTTTCCATAGTCAAGAGTACAAACATTAAAATAGAAGTCCTCAAAATTTTCCAGGCTCGTATTTGCCAGCTGGGCCATAGCATTGTTGGGGTAACGAAGAACGACCCATTTAGAGTGATCGACTCTTTGCCGCAATACCGGCCTTAACACTTTGCTGTAAAGACTTTGTTTTTCTGACGGCACATCGGCATGCTCGGAGGCGTTGTCCGAGGCGCGGATTCCGATATAAGCCTGCATTCCCTTCATTTGGTCAAGGAGGTATTCATTCATGAATTCCAACTGTTTTTCAGAGCATCCGAGCAAAATTTCCCTGGTAATGGATGAATCCTTTATTTCAGTGTAAGGGAAACCTCCGGAGGCGTAGACTTCCTTTATGATCTGCTTGGCCAAAGGTTTCGCCGAATTGCCGTCATAAGAAATCAGAACCCGCTCGCCGGGTTGAATGTTGCATGAATAATGTACCAGTACATCAGCTAATTTTTTTATTCTATTATCCATAAAAGTCTCCTTTATAAAAATTCTTAATAGTTATTTTACCATAATAAAAGAAAAATATCAATTTATTAACATCCTTTGCTTGTACCCCTGATATGTATTATGGTACTCTAAAACTAAAATAAACATAATGAGGCAACAAATGAAGCATATTTTTGTACTGAACCCTGTTGCGGGACATAAAAATGTCGAAAAAAAATTCCTTCCGTTAATTTTAGAGGCGGTCAAAGCGGAAAAAGTTGAGTATGAAATACATCGCACTATGAATGTGTGCGATGGGGAAAGCTATGTAAGGAATCGATGCCTTGCAATGACCGATGAAGTTCTAAGATTTTATGCCGTCGGAGGAGACGGAACCCTTAATGAAGTCGCCAACGGAGCCTATGGGTTTCCCAATGCCGAAATAGGTTTCGTGCCTGCAGGCACAGGAAATGATTTTGCACGTATTTTTAGTGATTTAAACAATTTTCTGGATATAGGGAAGCAACTTAGAGGAAGCGCAAGAAAAATTGACTTAATACAATACGATAACAAAGTTATTGTAAACGTACTTAACATTGGGCTCGATTGCGCTGTTGTGGAGAAGATGAACTTATTTAAGGATAGATTTTTCTTGAGAGGCCCATTGGCCTATATGGCAGGCGTCGGTGTTGTATTTGCAGGCAATCGTGGCTTTAAATTAAAGGTGACTTTGGAGGATGGAAGGATATTCGATAAGGAGTTTACGCTGGTGGCAGTGGGTAATGGCGCATATTACGGGGGAGGCTTCAAGGGGGTTCCTGAGGCGAAAATAGATGATGGTTTGTTGGATGTAAGCCTGGTAAGCAAGGTAAACCGAAGAACCTTCGCTGCGCTGATTGCAAAGTACCGCAAAGGGACTCACCTGGGATCTCCTTTGGCGGATAGCTTTATTACCTATGTCAAATGTCGATCACTTACTATTGAACCCGAAGGAAGCATGAAGATTTGTGCGGACGGCGAGGTCTTAAATTCAGGGATACTGAATGTTTCAATTATTCCCCGGGCAATTGGCTTTAGTGTGCCTGAGGGCAGCCATAAGGTATGATGATAAAGCAATAAATAACCATTTAAACACATTAATAAATACATAATTAATAGGAGGCTATATTAAATGATATCAAGGAAAATGGAGATTTTTGTCGCCAGCGGATCGGCTATAAGGGCGATGTTCGAAGAAGGCAAGCAGATGGCAGAGATATACGGAGCCGAAAATGTATGTGATTTTAGCCTGGGAAACCCCAACCTGTCTCCTCCCGCCGATGTCAAAGATGCGATAATTCAGATACTCGATGAGGAAAACCCCACTGATTTGCACGGATATATGAATAACTCCGGATTTCCATCGGTGAGAGAGGAAATTGCACAATCAATAAACAGGAAATTCGGCACCGTATTTACTGAAAAAAATATTGTAATGACCGTTGGGGCAGCAGGGGGTCTTAATGTGATTTTAAAGACTCTTTTAAATCCAAAGGAT
>CAYYHH010000332.1:0-2583 GCA_964471645.1 uncultured Oscillospiraceae bacterium | reverse complement strand
TGTTTAATCCTCAAAGTAATGGCGTTAGATATTTAAAAACATTAATTTATAACTTAATTACTCATAAAACAGAAGCTGAACTAGAAAGACTCAAAAAAATAAATAAATTAGACTATGGAAACCCATATTCGATTAAAATATCTAATATAGCTGTAGACTTAGATTATTATCAAGCATTGTACTGCTTCCGTTGTTAGCAGTTATATATTTTGGAGGACCCGCCCTTTGGATCGCCGGGCTGATCATAGGAGTTTTTGGCATAATCGAGTTTTACAAGGGCTTTGAAACGATTGGTATCAAACCCAGCAAACTCATTGGCGTAACATCCACATTTGCTTTATATGAAATAATAGTTTTTGACCGGCTCGACTTTATTTTGCTTTGGCTTTTCTTAGTCGTCGCTTCCGGATCGATCTATTTGTTCAAAATTGAGAAAAGGGAGCTTGTTGACGGGATGGCGACAATAACCGGCATCTTTTACGTATCCTTTTTTTCATTCCATGTAATACTTATCGACAAAACAGAAGCCCCTGTTCTAATATGGCTGGCCATACTATCCGCCTTTGGTACTGATATATTTGCGTATTTTACCGGATTTCTGATTGGAAAGCATAAGTTGTGTCCAAAAATCAGCCCTAAGAAAACCATTGAAGGAGCCATAGGGGGAATACTGGGAAGCGTGGTTCTGTGCTGGACATTTGGATATTTTTTTATAAATGATCTGATTTATCACTGCGTTATTATAGGCTTTATAGGCAGCATAGCGGCCCAGCTGGGGGATCTGACCGCCTCTGTATTTAAAAGAAAAATGGGAATCAAGGATTACGGCAATCTTATTCCCGGCCATGGCGGAATATTGGATCGATTTGACAGTGTACTTTTTACTTCACCTTTTGTGTATTATTATATAGTGCTGGTAATATTCTGATGAAAAAAATAGGAATACTAGGATCTACAGGATCCATAGGGACCCAGGCCCTGGATATTGTAAAAAAAAACCGGGACAAATTTAAGATTTCAATGCTGACTTGCGGCAGGCGCATCGATTTATTGGAGGAGCAAATCAGGGGATTCCGCCCGGAAACGGTGTGTGTGGAACAGGAGGAAGACGCCCTTCGTCTAAACAAGAAGTTTCCCGCCATAGAAATACTGTTTGGCCGGGAAGGCCTGAAGCAGGCCGCTGCCAAGTGTGATTGTGAAATAGTTCTGAACGCATTGGTGGGAATGAGAGGATTGGAGCCTACCCTTGCGGCAATCAAAGGGGGCAAAGATATAGCTTTAGCCAATAAGGAAACACTTGTGGCAGGCGGTTCGATCGTTACCGAGGCTGTTGAAATGAACGGCGTCAGCATGATACCCGTGGACAGCGAACACAGTGCAATCTTTCAAGCATTGGAAGGGAACAGGGGGCAGACGATCAGACGTATACTGCTTACCGCATCGGGGGGACCGTTCAGGGGATATACTCTCGACCGGTTGAAAAAGGTTACGGTGGAACAGGCACTGAAACATCCCAATTGGACAATGGGCAGTAAAATTACTATAGATTCGGCGACCATGATGAACAAAGGACTTGAGGTCATTGAGGCTAAATGGCTGTTTGATGTTCCTCCTGACGCAATACAGGTCGTTGTACACAGAGAAAGCATTATCCATTCAATGGTTGAGTTTTCGGATAAATCCATCATTGCACAGCTTGGATTGCCGGATATGAGGGTACCAATAGCATATGCGTTCACATATCCGGACAGGATAAACCTGGACGGAGAAGGCGTGGATTTTTTCAAGTTGGGTTCCATGCACTTCGAGAATGTGGATATCGCAGTCTTCAAATGTTTGAGCATGGCATATGAGGCCCTGAGATCGGGCGGGAGCTACCCTGTTGTTCTCAATGCGGCCAACGAAGTGCTGGTTCAACATTTTTTAGACGGAAAAATATCTTTTATCGAGATTCAGGACACGATTGAAAAAGTGCTTGAGAAACATGTTCCGAAATATCACTTGGAACTTGATGACATTCTTGATATTGATGGCGAGATTAGGGAAAGGTTATCAAAATGGGAATAACAATATTATATGCGGTTTTAATATTCTGCCTGTTGATATTCGCTCATGAATTAGGGCATTTTACAGCTGCAAAGTCCGTGGGGATAAGGGTAAACGAGTTCTCCCTGGGAATGGGCCCCGCTTTGCTGAGCTTTCGAAAGGGTGAAACCAGGTATTCGTTGCGGGCTTTTCCCATCGGCGGGTTTGTGAAAATGGAAGGTGAAGATGAGGATTCGGACGACCCCCGAGCCTTTAATCGTAAAAACCCTTTTCAGCAAGGACTAGTATTGGTGGCGGGCTCGTTTATGAATTTAGTCACGACTGTGGTGTTGATTACTATAATGGCAATGTCGATAGGTATGACCAGCAATGTGATCGATATGGTTTCTGATGGATTGCCGGCCGAAGCCGCCGGTTTGAGGGCAGGAGACAGAATAGTAAGGATCAACGACACAGAGGTTTCTGGATGGAACGACGTTACCGGTACCCTGGCAACTATTGAAGAAGACAGCGTCACCATATATGTTCAAAGGGACG
>CAYYHH010000331.1:1625-2585 GCA_964471645.1 uncultured Oscillospiraceae bacterium | reverse complement strand
TCTCACTGTCCCCACCTCCTAACTCATAAATAAATATTTCTTCCAGCGATAAAGGAAGCAAATCGAAAACAACAGGATTGCTATTTCCTATTATTTCCTTCACCAGCTCCTTGCGGTTGCGCACTATAAGCAGGTCAACCGTCCCTCTGCTCTCTTTGTGAAGAACATTAAGACCGGCATAAGGATCATCTTTTTCGTCATTAAATGCAACCTGTATCTTGTGGATATCGGATTTTAATTCATCCAGGTCTCTTTCTATCATCATTTCACCCCTGCTCAGAATACCGATGGAATCACAGATCCCCTCCATTTCTCTCAGGTTGTGAGATGATACCAGGACAGTCATTTCCCGCTCGGCCACATCCTCGATTACGTACTTCCAAACGAGCTTTCTTATTATCGGATCCAGGCCGTCTATCGGCTCATCTAAAATCAGATAATCCGGCATGGAGGACATGGTCAGAATAAAAGCCGCCTGTTTCTGCATCCCCTTCGAAAACTTTGAAAGCTTTCTATTTTCGCTGAGTTCAAACCTGCTAACCATCTGCTTATAACGATCTTCATTCCAATCGGGATACAAGGATCTGTAGAACCTTGCCGATTCCTTTAAACTGTAAGAGGCAAAAAAGTAAAGATCATCGGGTATATAGCCCATTCGTTGCTTGATTGCTAAATTTTCGTAGACAGATGCATCTTCGATAGTTATGCTTCCGCCGTCTTGTCTCAATACCCCGGTTACATGTTTTATCAGTGTGGTCTTTCCCGCGCCATTGGTACCTACAAGACCATATATGGAGCCTTTCTTCACATTCAAGTCCAGGTTGCGAAGAGCCTGAAACCCATCAAAGCTTTTACTTACGCTTTGTACTTTGATCATTTCAACTCACCTCTTTCCTCCATCAGTTGATTTAACAGCATCAAAATCTGTTCCGCCGGCATACCCAGAAATCTGAGTTCCCT
>CAYYHH010000331.1:0-1615 GCA_964471645.1 uncultured Oscillospiraceae bacterium | reverse complement strand
GTTCCCTTATTCCGCGCCTCAATTCATCCGTCACTTCCGCCACTCTTTTTTCGTCTGCCACAATCTCTGTCCCGTGAGAAACAAAGGTACCCAAACCGGATACCGTGTAAATAAATCCCTGGTATTCGAGCTCCCGGTAAGCCTTCTGAATAGTGTTTGGGTTGACGGTAAGCGTTTTCGACAGTTCCCGGACTGAGGGGAGTTTTGATTCCGGTGAAAGCACACCGGCTAGAACCAGCTCTTTGATGTTGTCAACGATTTGTTCATAGATGGATGTTCTACTCTTCAAATCCAGCTGAAACATAGTGCAATACCCCTTTCTAAATTGTTGTTATATCGAGACCGATTTTGATTTTCGGTTGCGACTTCCTGCCGCGCCCCACCGTTTCCCACCCCGGTTTCAATATAACACAATATTTTGCATTTACTGTACCCAGTGTACTATATATCACAGTACACCGTCAACAGCTTTTTAAACCATTTAGCAGGCTTTTCACTGAAAAGCAACGGTTTAGACCTCCCCAAATTTTCACCTCTACCGTTGCTTTCCCTCTATTCCCAGCCAACCCTTCACTGATAAGCAACGGTTTAGACCTCTCCGGGGCTCATCCCCGCTGACTGTTCCCATCAGAAGCAACGGTAACCGGACTAATTTTCACCTTTACCGTTGCCCACACTTTCCACTGTTCCTACTACTGTGCTTGATAGAAGAAGGAAGATAATACTTTTCTTAAGATTCTTATTTCGACTTTGAGTTTTTACTTGTTGCAATTCCAAATGCAACAAAATGTACCGGGCAGACGTGCATTTAACTTTTAAATTGGCCTTTTGCTCATAATTAGAAAATAACGATGAAGCTTTTAAGATAGGCATAATTTGGAATTCGAATGGTAACTGTGGATGCTACGGGCTGTTCAACCCATAGCATCCAAATTATCATAAGGACAACGCTATTTTCCGGCTATCAAACTGTGTTGCGTTGATCAATCTAAATTCAAACTTGATGCAATCGGGGCCAAACAGTTGGGGCGGCCAAGCGATCGGGCAACCGGCCAACCGGTTCTGTCAGTAAGATTTTGATTGGATTTCAAGCTTCAGCCTTGCTGTCAAATCCTCTGCCGGCATTTCACCCAGCTCTCCTTCTTTGGAGGATCTTACGGATACCGTGCCGGCTTCCATTTCCTTCTCACCGATTATCAGCAGATAGGAATCCCTTTGGTTTCTGGCCTCCCGTATTTTATATCCTATTTTCTCATTTCTGCCATCTACCCCGACTCTGAAACCCTCGTCCCTAAAACGCTTTTGCAGGTCGTAAGCATAGCCGTTGAATCTCTCCGTCACAGTAAGCAACTTTATTTGTACGGGGGCGAGCCACAATGGAAATTTTCCCGCAAAGTGCTCTGTAATAATTCCGATAAATCTTTCTATACTTCCGAAGATTACCCTATGGATCATTATCGGCCGATGCTTCTCGCCATCGCTGCCAACATAGGTCAGATCAAAGCGCTGGGGCATCTGAAAATCCAACTGAACAGTTCCGCACTGCCAAGTCCTCCCCAAAGAATCTTCTAAATGGAAATCTATTTTGGGTCCGTAAAAAGCACCGTCACCCTCA
>CAYYHH010000330.1:0-2603 GCA_964471645.1 uncultured Oscillospiraceae bacterium | reverse complement strand
GCGGACTCGGTATGCTGAACTGCCTGACCTGCCGCTATCGTATTTTCGATAGGGGTATCAAAAGGCATGTCGCAGCCGGGGCTGACAATCATATTATGAGTAGTATCTACACTGTCAATCAGGTCGATTACACTCTTCATGTTATCTTCTTGGGTTCCGAAAAGCATCGTTGTGGTGAGCGGAATGTTTCCACCCATTGCTATATTGTATTTGTCCGAAACCTTCTTTGCCTCTGCAAGATTTACGTTCTCGTCAATGGATACGCCATCGGGATTCATCTTGCACATTACTTCAATTTGCTTCGTAGCATTTCCGCATACGAAGAAGCAGGAGAAGGCTCCCTGTGAACGAATGTAATCAAATACTGCTGTGAAGCTCTCTGAAAGCATTTTCTCAATATGCTTCGGAGAAATCTGGCTTACCAGCGGATCGACTACGGCAATGATGTCCATTCCGGCTTCGATATACATCCTGGACATTTCGATCGCGACCTGACCGCAGAAATCAACCAGTTCTTTTACGTATGCAGGATCATTTACCATGTCCATGAAGATTCCACTGCCCCTTAGGTGAGAAGCAAGTGTGAAGGGACCGCAAATCAAGCCATAAAGAGCTGTCTGATCTCCGATTGCCTCTTTGACCCTTCTTTTTGCGGAAAGGATCATAGGCAGTCTTCCGCTTTCTTCATTGGGGATCAAGCAAGAGCAAGGAATTGTTTTTTCTCCGGCAAGGGGATGTGATTTTACAGAAGGCGGATTGTTCTTTGCCCAAAGCAAATCGCAGCCTAAAATCTCAGCTTCTACCTGAAGGTCAAAGAGAATCGGCATACCATCCGGTGTATATAGTTTATTAACCTCTAAGAGGGCTTCAACCAATTTATCCTCGTCCTTCAATATTTCTTCTGCAGAGTAACCCTTAAGTTTTCCTGCGTGCACGCCTGCGAAAGGCACCCAAGGCACCCTATCTGTCTTTTCGTGCCTCAATGTCTTTAAAACAAGTTCTTTTCCCATTTTTACCTCCGATAGTAATATGTTTTGTCCAACTGCTATATTATACCCGAACGAACGGATAAAATCTACACATATAATGTACTTACCACTTATTAGCTACTAATTTGTTAATGCTCACACCCAATGTTTAAAATGGTTTAAAATGTGGGCCGCAGCAGTAGCAAGAATTAGTAACCCGGTGTTTTTGTTCATAATTTCAAGTAATTTTAAAATTATCACTCAAATAATCATTTTGGGAACAGAAATTCAACTAATTATAAACGACTTACAAGTTTATTCCAATTAACTTTCAATTACTTGAAAAATTGCTCTGAAATCGTCATTTTAATCCCGAATTCTTAAATTAATTGAAATTCTGTTCATTTTAACTCATTTCGCTCATGCAGCTATCCCACAAGCTTGTTTGCCAGTTCTACGGCTCCCATGGCATCCTCTGAATAGTTTCCGCCGATTTTAGCCGCGTAGTCATTGGACAACGGGGCCCCGCCAACCATTACGGAAATATTCTTGAGTCCTTCACTCTCCAGTGCCTTTACTGCATCGTCCATTACCTCCATGGTTGTTGTCAGCATGGCAGACATAGCCAAAATCCTAGGCTGATGCTCTTTGACCGCAGCCATCATCACATCGACGCTTACGTCGTTTCCAAGATCGATTACTTCGAACCCGGCGCCCTGAAGCAGCATGCAGCAAAGCTTTTTGCCTATATCGTGAAGATCGCCTTCCACTGTGCAAAATACGATCTTGCCCGCATTTCTGATGTCTCCGGCGTTGAGGAAAGGCTTTAACACTTCCATTCCTGCATCTACAGCCTGTGCCGACATCAGCACCTCAGGTACGAAAATCGTCCCTTCGCGGAAATCCTCTCCGACGGTGTTCATCCCCTGCAAAAGCCCCTTGTCAAGAATTTCCTTAGGATCTTCTTCGTCTTCCAGCGCTTCCTTGGTCAGATCGGCAACTTCTTCAAAATCGCCGTCTTCAACGGCCTCTGCTATCTTTTTAAAAATCTTGCTCATATCGCACCTCTTCCTTATTTACGGATTCCGTATTCAACTTCGGCGTCTTCGATAATTTTCCTTATATAATCGGCATCTTCTTGAGTCAACGGGTCGGGAATGTGATTCTCAAGAATATATATCGCCTTTTCATAGCATTTTTCTGTCATTGTCTTGCTTCCGGCTGCCACCCAGGCATCCCTGGCCTGGCGATTGATCAGCTCGGAATTGGACTGGATCTTTTTGTAGTTGGCGCTGGTGTGCGGATTTGAGACAAATTCTCCATAACCAACTTGCTTAATAACATTTAATGCTATTGTATCCGTATTTACTTCGAACCCATTGATTGTGTGCAACACCATCTTGAAGATTTCAGCATCTGTCAAAAGCTGAGCAAGGTCGAATGTCATGCCTAACTCCAACATTCCTGCACCGTATATCAGGTTGGCGCCACCCTGGGCTGCCATTAATGCGGTTAAGGTTTTCTCGTGAGCGGCCTGTGCATCGGGAACTTTGCTGTCTGCCTATCCACCCGCCACAAAGCTGGGCAGTAAGTAGTATTGGGCCAACTGAGCAACGGCATTGCTGATCATGGCCA
>CAYYHH010000329.1:0-2613 GCA_964471645.1 uncultured Oscillospiraceae bacterium | reverse complement strand
CATTCTTGTAACCTACATAGGCTACTTCTCCTCTATATGTACGTTGGGGTTTCTTAAGGCTCGGTGTCCTGATTTTATCTCCATCAGCCTCAAAACCGAATTGTGGAATCAAGAAAGTTTTTCTTGTCGTTCTGCTCAAATCCATCCTACAGTTAGCACAATTATTTAATAATGTCTGATCATCAATATGAGGCTCTATATTCAATGTTTTACAAGTTGGGCACCAAGCATAATCAAATTGTTTCCAATTCATGTTAGGTAACTTTCTGATATATCGGCTGGTGATTAATTTGCCATTAGCAACAATTTGGGAGCCCGGAGCATATTCGGAAATAGCCATAGAAAGATCCCGCTGAAGCTGTAACCCCAAGTAGCCCTTACCGGTTTTATTCATAATGGTCATTTCAACTGTATCTACCGGAAAACCGTATTTAGGCAACACGTTTTTCCTCGAGAAAAATGACAGAATAGATTCTTGCCGGTAAACCCTCATACGCTCAGTTAAATAGTCTACTCGCTTACCTTCTTTGAATGCACGTGCCTGAGCATCGCTTAATACTTTCAATTCATAATCATATTCTGTGACTGCTTTTGTCAGTGCTCCTTCATTTCCCGGCTCTGTGCTTAACAACCCCGTTAGCCAACCATAACTGTTTATGAGAAATTTTTCCCTTAATTTATCGGGTAGAAAGCGATTTAGATATCGCTGCAAATCCTTAGGATAATTGTATAAATAAGCCTCCAGTAAATCACATCCGGTTTTGCCTTCTTGATCCGGCTCCAACATTGTGACTGCTTGTTTAAAGTAGTCTTCATATTTTCTCCAAAAGAATGCCAGGGCAGAAGCGTAAACGTGACGTATTGCTATTTTATCATTTTCTACATTGAATTTTGGTGGATTTATCCTCCCTTTTATCATCCGCTCCGGGGCGTTGTAATAGGTGAAATCATGTGAACTTTTATTGCAAAAAGTCACTGCATAAGCAGATGAGTCGGTACTTCTCCCTGCACGTCCGGCTCTTTGCGCATAATTTGAGGGCGATGGAGGCATATTGCGCATAAATACAGTTTCCAACGTACCAACATCTACACCCATTTCGAAGGTTGTAGAGCAGCTTAGTATGTCAATGTCCTTAGTCTTGAAGCGCCTTTGATAGTCATAAGCAGTGTCCTTATCAAGTTGTGCTGTATGCTCAACTACCCTGAGCTCACGAATTTCAAGATCCTGATATATGCGATAGTAGTGATTTTCTGAATATAGTTCTTGCGGATTAATTAGCTGTAACTCCCCATCGCAGCGAAATGAAGGACATACATTAAATGCGTTAAATGCCGTTATCTTATGACACTTTGAACATTGATAATATTTGCTCCCGGTCTTTACCGTTAACCTTGATACATCTACTCGGTACTTCTCGCCATCCTTTGGCAATATGTATCCCTCGGATTTTAAAAGCTTCCAAAAACTTTTCAGAATCTCTGTCGCGATACCCTCATATTCTTCAAAGCCTGATTTCCTAAGAACTTTAGTTAGATAATCCAGTCTTTTATTGGAGCTGTTTGCTCCAGATGGAATAAACGATCTTTTATACGCTTTTGCATTAGCATCCGACAGTGTGTAACTATACTCAACACCATTATATGTAAAGTATTCTTTGTCAGCAGCGTTTAGGTTCATATTGTAATGTATTGCTGCATCTGACATCATACCCATGCAGAATACGTTACAAATGGCTTTAATGTCATCGGAAGACATATGTAGTTTTTCATTAGACGGAAAAGCGCCTTCTAATGATATTCCTAACAATCCCAAATTATATAGAGATGTAGTCCCTTTATTATCAACAAGCTCGTGAAGAGCAGCTTTCCAGGCCTCTCTTCTGACAGCGTCACCGGTACTGTGCGCGGGAACATCATACTCTTCAAATTTGGCTACTAAATTTTCAATAAAGTCCGGAAAAGCTACGCATTTTTTCACATTTCCGAATCCGCTAATTGATTCAACAATCAAACGCTTATATAATATATTTTGATAGGTTTGGCTAAGGTAAGTGGCATAATACGCTGCCGCCTGCCTATTATCTGAAAAGGCAATAAACTGTTTAGCATTGCTGACTTTAACTGTTTCGGTAAGATTCTTCATACTAAAACCGAAATCATCGCTATCCGTCTCCGGTTGGGTATGATGAACTATTGTATAAGATGGCAATTCCTCAAACAGCGCTGTTCCAATGACACTGGTTGCAGCTTCCTGACCCGAGAAAAACATACGTAGCATACCAAAACTATTTGTGTTTTCGCATGCCAGACACTTTGTTAATGTTTGGGACGGATTATTTGCATCTATCTTATATATTCTCGAGAAATAATCGGTTGAGTGGCCACAGCTAGCTTCATCAGCAGCGCCCGGCTTTCTGACATGTCCACAAATAGCGCAGACCTCAAACTCTGTCACATTAAGATTCTCTTCTTCTAATGTATGATCAACGTCAAAATCCGAGATGGAATCTGCAAGAAGAAAACCCGAGCTTAACGAATCCTCTGACACATTTGATTGAACCAATACTTGGTTTTGATCAATTTTTCCTAACAAATAAACGGCATGACAAGAAG
>CAYYHH010000328.1:0-2614 GCA_964471645.1 uncultured Oscillospiraceae bacterium | reverse complement strand
GTTTCTTCTAAGCCATGAGGCCGCCTCAAAAGTCCTGGCACCTGTCTTTATTGAAAAGCTTTTTGTATCAACTGTAATGCCCGCCAGCAATGCTTCGGCTTCAAGTTTGTCGATAGTTTTCTTACCTTCCTCCATGTATTGGAGGATTTCTGTTACCAGTTCGGATGTTGATGATGCATAGGATTCCATATAAGTCAACGTAGCGTTGTCGATGCTGTCCTCGGCTTTTCTGTGGTGATCTATTACTACAATTTTGTCGGTAAGGGTCAAAAGTTCCGAATCATCAAGCAGTGACGGCCTGTGGGTATCCAATACTATGATCAGCGTATCCTTATCAATCAGAGCCTTAGCTTCTTCCGGCGCAATAAACCTGTACTGTCCGGATTCTACGGCATTTCTAAAAATCTTGCTGATGGAAGTGTTGTGACCCTTTATAACTATTGCCCCTTCTTTATTTCGATTTTTAACGATCCTGCTTATCCCAAGGGCAGATCCGAAGCTGTCCATGTCCGGGTTTCTGTGGCCCATTATAATCACCCTGCCGGATTGATCGATCATTTGCCGTAAAGCATGAGCCATGATTCTGGATTTACCTTTATTCCGTTTTTCGACGGTTTGCAGCTTTCCCCCAAAGTATTCGACACGGCTTTTCCGTTTCACCACAGCCTGATCGCCGCCCCTTCCCTGTGCCAGGTCTAGAGCAGCTATTGCGTATTCTTCCAGATCTGAAAGGGTTTTTCCGCCTACGCCTACGCCGATCGATAGCGACGGCGGGAAATCGACCTCGGTCTCTAATGATCGAACATCATCAAGTATGGCAAATTTGACCGCCTCTATTCTTTCGATAAATTTTTGCTCAAACACCACAAAGTATTTGCCGCTTTTGTAGCGTATCATTGTACCGTTCATTCTGCCTGTCCATTGGCGGATCACGGTTTCGATCTGAGCGGTCAGCATTCCTTTCCTCTCATCGGATGCGGCGGATGTTAACTCATCATAATTATCGATATTTATATATGCATAACAGATTTTTTCATCATTATACAGGCTTTTAAGGTTTTCAAGATTGGTAACGTCCATCCAATACAGCATTATGTTTCCATCGTCTTTTTCATCCATAGAAGATGGAAGGATGCGGTAGTTTCTTTCTTTGTGGCTGATTAAAATGTGCCTGTCACCGATTTTATGCGCGGCAAGATCCAGATATCGCAACCCGGATAACTCCGCAATCGATGAATTCAGCATCTCGGCCTCCCCGAAGATTTCACGGAATTTGTCGTTGAACCAAAGGAGGTTTTCCTGGGAATCTACCATGCACATGGGAAGGGGATTCTTGTGGACAAAGTTGTGTATTGAATCCTCAAGATTGTCTGTTACCGATCTGGCATATTCCTCAAAGATGTTGGTTCTCTTGTCCATCACTTTGCTGTAATAAAGCATCAACAGGGTAGTTATAGCCAGTGCCGCAATTCCGACATAGGTATTAAAATATAAAAGACCCAGAGCGAAGATCAACAGAGCTATGCTTCCAACCTTCAAATAAGGTCCTACTAATTTTTTAATGTATTTATCTGCCATATGTATATCTCGCTTTTCTTTCTGCTTGAAAGTTGTGCGACGCAAATTGGTCTCTTAGGACTTTTGATTATAACACAAAGTCCAAACTGCTTCAAGTACGCCGATTTGCAACAATAAATGAAAAACCCTTGCTTTTAAGATCTTGCAAGGGTTTGATCGATTCATATTTAGTCTGCGGTATACGGAAGGAGTGCCACCACCCTGGCTCTTTTGATTGCCGAAGTAACCGCTCTCTGATGAACAGCACAGTTTCCGGTAATCCTCTTGGGTAGGATTTTTCCTCTTTCTGTAACATATTTTCTAAGTTTTTCTACATCTTTGTAGTCAATGATCTCTGTTTTATCTGCGCAAAACTGGCATACCTTTTTTCTTCTCATGCCGCGTCTTTTATCAAACATTTTGTTCTACTCCTTTCTAGAACGGAATATCGTCATCGTCCTCATCGAGAGCCTGAAAACCATCAGGGATCTGCGGTGCGGGCCTCTCTGCAGGGCCTGCCGTCGCCGGCTTATCGCCCCATTCCAAAAACTCTATCCTGTCCGCGTAGACATCTGTAGTGTAGCGTGTCTCGCCGCTCTGAGTTTTGTAGCTACCCGTCTGAATCCTGCCCTGAACGCCGACAAGGCGCCCCTTGACCAGATATCTTTCGCAGAGTTCCGCAGTCTTTCCGAAAGCAACGATCCGAATAAAATCTGCTGTTTTCTCTTTGGCCATAGGCCTATCTACTGCGAGGGTGAAGTTTGCAACGGCGGTTTCGCTTTGTGGTATGTAGCGAAGCTCCGGATCTTTAGTCAAACGACCGATCAGTACTACATTATTCATCCTGTCTCTCCTTGTTTTGACCCATGTTTACATAGGCGATAACGATGTGAAATACGCTTCTGAATTATTTTATTTTTCGTCTTTGTTAATGATGATATGCCTGATGATGCTATCGGAAATCTTGAGTCTCCTGTCGAGTTCTTTTGGCAGATTGGGATTTGCTTTAAACTCGATTACAACATAGTATCCATCGTTCTTTTTCTCGATGGGATAT
>CAYYHH010000327.1:0-2619 GCA_964471645.1 uncultured Oscillospiraceae bacterium | reverse complement strand
ATGCCTTGGTGTAATATCAAACACTGTCACTTTGCTAGTTTGTTTGATATTCCAATCATGCGCCCTGACCAGATTGGGGTGTGAACAGAACACTATTTCCGTTTTTAAGAATATATTGGCTGTGTATAGGGGAAAATGAATACATTGATTAACTTATCTGTATCGGAGGACTAAAATTGATAACAACTACAGTCGGACAAAGCGCCATCAGGGTCGACGCTTATGACAAAGCTCATGGCAGAGTCAAATTCAACAGCGATACGATGGTACCCGGGATTTTACATGCAAAGCTGGTAACCGCCAAATCCGCTCATGCCAAAATCAAAGAAATTGATATTTCAAAGGCCTGGAAAGCGCCGGGCGTGAAGGCTATAGTGACCGGGGAGAACGTGCAGGGGATTATGACGGGAACCTTTGTTGAGGACAGGCCGCCCATAGCCGTGGGTAAAGTCAGATATTACGGTGAGCCGGTTGCAATCGTAGTAGCAAACAGCGAACTAGAAGCTTTAAATTCCGCTGATCTGATAGAAGTTGAATACGAAGAGCTGCCGGTGATAAATACTCCTACCGAAGGGGTCACTCCCGGTGCTGTTCTTATCCATGAAAACCTGGGCAGCTACAGACGGGTAAAAGAGTGCCAACCTGTATCCGGCACAAACATAGCTAATCATGTGAAAATCCGGAAAGGCGACATGGCTGAAGGATGGTCGGAAAGCCGTGTTACCGTAGAAGCATCGGTCAGCCTGCCCCAATCGGACCATGTTGCCCTGGAGACCCGTTCTGCCCGTGCCGAGGTCAAGCCTGACGGCCGGGTCATTATTCATACAACCAGTCAAGGTCCATTTATCGTAGCCAAAAAAATCAGCAGACATTTCGGTATAGATCTGGGAAAAATCACTGTGCACACCCCTGTGGTAGGAGGGGCCTTCGGCGGCAAAGCTGCTGTTCAACTGGAGATGATAGCCCTGATAGCGTCAAGGGCCGCAGGCGGTAAAGAAATCATAATAAGAAATACCAGGGAAGAAGATATGATCAGCTCTCCCTGCAGAATCGGCCTTGATGCCAAAGTCAAAATCGGAGCTACCAAGGAGGGCAAAATCAAGGCCATGGAGATAACATACCTGGTGGACAGCGGAGCTTATTCCGATACGGGTGCCGTCATAACCAAATCTATCGCAGCTGATTGTACCGGCCCCTACAATGTGGATAATGTACATTGCGATTCAATGTGCGTTTATACCAATCATCCCTATGTCACATCGTTCAGAGGGTTTGGCCATGCAGAATATACCACCGCGATAGAAAGAACCCTTGACAAGCTGGCCCTGAAAATTAATATGGATCCCCTGGAACTCAGGGCAAAAAACGCCATAGCCTCGGGGAATTCGACACCCACTCAGACGGAATTGACGGACAGCAACATCGGTAATCTGAAGGATTGTATAAATCAAATCAAAGCAATGATCGAATGGGACAGCGGCTGCAGGTTTGTAAATGGACGAAAAATCAGGGCTAAGGGAATATCATGCTTTTGGAAAACGTCCAGCACCCCACCAAATGCTTATTCCGCTGCAATAGTCACATTTACACCGGACGGCTATGCAAATCTTCACATAGGGGCGGTAGAGTTAGGCCAAGGCTCCAAAACAGTTTTGGCTCAGATGCTTGCCGACAAGCTTAAGATCGGCATGGACAGAGTAAATGTATCCATGGATGTAGACACACGGGAGCATCCCGTTCACTGGAAAACTGTTGCCAGCTCTACCACCTATATGGTCGGCAATGCAGTTATCAAGGCTGCAGACGACGCTATAAGGCAAATCAAAGATATTTCTTCTATTGTTATGAGATGTTCTCCTGATGATGTGGAAGTCGCAGACGGAAAAGCATATTTAAAAGATGACCCGTCCAGATATATCGATATAACCGAGGTCATCCACGGTTATAAATACCCCAACGGCAATTCGATAGGCGGACAGATAATTGGTCACGGGAGCTTTATAATGAAGCACTTAGGCGGAATGGATAAGGATACAGGGAAAGGAGATCCCGGGCCGCTGTGGACGGTCGGCGCTCAGGCTGTGGAGGTGGAATATGACGAGAAAGAAAACACCTATAAAATACTCAGGGCCGCCTCCGTGATCGATGCAGGGAAATTGATCAACCCCATGGCGGCAAAAAGTGTGACAATGGGGGGTATGGCAATGGGCCTGGGGCTGGCCACCAGAGAATCGTTTATTTACGATGACAAGGGAATTATTTTAAACCCAAACCTCAGATCCTACAAGGTGATGCGAATGGGGCAGGAGCCTGAATACCTGGTTGGATTTGCCGAAACCCCGGAAAGAGACGGGCCTTTCGGAGCCAGGGGGTTAGGCGAACACGGATTGATCGGCATGCCTGCGGCTTTAATAAATTGTCTTTCCACCGCATCGGGGATCGATTTAAACAAACTGCCCTTGACGCCTGAAGCAATATGGATGGCCAAGGAGGGAACTTCAGAGGGGGCTGCGGGGGGAACTTCAAAAGGAGGATCAAAATGATACCCTTTGATTTTGAATACTACAGACCGGACACTGTTGAAGAAGCAACGGATATATATGATCTGTTGCGCGAACA
>CAYYHH010000326.1:0-2621 GCA_964471645.1 uncultured Oscillospiraceae bacterium | reverse complement strand
TTAATTTAAAGGCTGCCTTCAAACCAATAAAGCAACCTTTATAAAAAAATATTGACGTGTGAATCATGCGCCCTAATCAGGTTGGCTATGAATAGTAACTATCGGGTGCGTTTTTCGAACATCACATTGTAAGTTTATCCTGCGTAATTTGCATAGTTATTTATAAGTCATTATACCAGCCTCTGAGCCTGTCGATGATCCCATAGATGATGTGGCTGTGATATCCCTGATAAGCCAGCCGCCTGCCTATTTTTGCAAGCTCTTTCTCATCAAATATCGGACGGGTTCCTTCATCCCTCGACCCCGTTTCAAACTCTTCCCCTTCTTCATTATTGAAACTGAACTGCAAATATCCCTGCTGCCTCAATTGCTTTTCCACATAAGCAATGGCAGCATTAAGCTCTCCGCCGTGGCCGAAATGAGCATCAAGAGCGGTATTCACCATTTCGCCGGAGATCCCTTTCTCCAAAAGTTCCCGTTCCAGGCGCAGGGGGCCTTTGCCTTTTCCGATGCCATATATAATGTATCTGTCGCAATAATCTTCATCATCTATCAATTTGCATTCGATAAGATATTCCACACATTCATCGATCAATTCCCGGGATACTGCCTTCGATTTCAAATGCTTCCGAATTTCGAATGCCGTCCTGTCCCGGCTGTTCAAAAATTTTAACGCCAGATCATGAGCATTTATTTTCATATCTCTTCCTCGTTTTGTGGTTTTGGTTTTCCGGTTATACTGGTACCGATTACACCAATTATGATCAATGCGGTACATAGAATGTGATAAAAATACAGAGGTTCCTTTAGAAAAAGCGCTCCTGCCACTATGGATATGCCTGTAGACAGGTTGCCGAAGATGGTAGCCTTTACCGCTTCCATGTGGGCCAGCATGAATGCTATCAGCAGCGAAGACAACAAGGTCGACAAGATACCCAGAAATGCGGTGGCTGACACGAACTCCCAGTGTTTCAGCGGTTCAAAATAGTTCAAAGGATCACCGGAAGCAGCACCTATTATAAAAGTAGCCAAATTAAAAACCAGGCATCCTCCCAGTGAAATGGCGAAAGCTATGGAATATGGACTGAATTCTTTCCTGACCCCGCGCATAAAAACATTGCTGAGAGCCATCAGGATACTGGATAATATAAGCAGAGCCATGCCCGCTATACTTACCCCCTTAAAATCATTGATGCCGATAACGAACATTGCAATGACAGCCGAAATAGAAAGAATGACAAAGGTGTTCTGTTTCCAGTCTCCTTTTTCTCCTAAATAATAATGTGCGATAATCTTTGTGAATATGGGTATTATGGCGAATATTATCCCGCTTTCAATGGAGCTGGCAAAGATCAGTCCCAGAGCTTGAAAAACCATAAACCCTAAATAGAGTCCCGCGGGCAACATTAACCGCTTCAACGATTTTTCCTTTGTCTCTAATTTTATGTAACCCGTCAACACTGGAATAAGTGATACTATCGCGGCAAAATTGTAACGGTATGTAAGTATCTCGAGAGGGGTCGCCACCCTCATGGAAGTCTTCACTCCAAGGAAAGAAAAGCCCACAATGAAGGAAAAAAGTACTGCAATACCGTATACCTTTATTCTGCTTATTTCCATTTCATTCCCCCGGTCCGCTCTGATGACCCGATATTCGATTATCTGATATGTTTACTGTATTTTTCTTCTTTTCCGAACAATAGGCCGATATCAATCCGGCTCCGATATTTATTTCCTGGATCCAACAATCAGAAAAGGCGGAAACAAAAATTCCCCCGGATACCATCTCTATCCGGTCCAATCCTCCCGAAAGTCCGCATCCTTTATATTTCAAATAAGCCTCTTTACGTACCCAAAGCCGCAAAAATGCCAAGCTACCGTTCTTCTGCACGAATTCATACTCTTCATTGGTAAAAAACCTTTTAGCCAAACTATCCCATTTTTTGCGTACAGCCTTTTCTTCCTGCAGTTTCTCTGCCTTCCGCTCCTTCCCCGGCTTGTCTTTCTCCGGATGGCCGCTGAATCTGTCTGTTTTCTCAATGTCAAAGCCAATCGGCTGCCTGTCTACCGCACAAGCCCATACCTCTCCTGTATGGCTGACAGAGAAATGTAGTTCGGGTATGTCCGGGAAATAAGGCTTCCCTGAGGCGGTCCTGGATATTTTCGCCGACTCCAGGGCTTTCAATACGGAGGGGTCGGGAAAATCCTTTTCCCCTTCCTCCAGGGCATAAAGACGGCATACCATCCGTATTGTTTCATATCCGTCCTTTATCTGACTTTTATCATATATGAAAACCCGCATTTCGTCAGCCTCTCAATATAGCAAAACAAGCCCGCAGAATGCTGAAATGTTCGCAGGGCTCTGAATGTATGATGTCCGCATCCTTAATTTCCCTAATCTTGTGGACATTATATCATAATTGCGAAGCAATTTTGATATAATCCGCCATCTGCGATTTCGGCATTCCGGCTCGCTGAAATGCTCGCAGGGCACTGAATGTATGATGTCCACATCCACCGACCTTGAAACTCATTCCTTGGAATATCAAACAAACTAGCAAAGTGGCAGTGTTTGATATTACACCAAGGCATTTCGTTTCTTCAGGGGTGGATCGCACAAA
>CAYYHH010000325.1:0-2623 GCA_964471645.1 uncultured Oscillospiraceae bacterium | reverse complement strand
CGAAACACGACTAAGCAGCCTTTTCAATAAAAATAACCAGAAAGGGCTGCTTTCACCATTTACGCCCTTCATCGCTGTCTTCAGGAGGAATTTCCACCCTCCATATCCGTCTTTATGTAAGATCCTCCTTCCGGTTCGTTTTCATCCGGCGAAGACAAGAGATTCGTATCTTCAGGTACCGGCGGCAACTCCTCTTCAGGCGTTTCGCTTTCCGGTCTACTTTACTGCTGTGATTACCGCTTTCATCGAAGGGGGTATTGCCGGTCGGCCTTGTCATATTCGAATGTATTGACATTGAGGATTTTAATTTTCAACAAGCCCTAATCTTTTTACATTAGCGCATAATGAGCGGTTTATTTACGCCCTATACCAGTATGCACCGTAATTTTTATCGCCGCTATATCAATCCGCGCTATTATTCTTATTTATTTTGCCCGTCGAACAAAATGAGCAAAATAATTATCGAGTTAAATGGAATACCTTTACATTTTATTGTCTTATGCTACTATTAAAGCAAAAGCACCATATAGCTTTGCATCGGAAGGATTTATTATGGATAACATAGATGTTAAGATACTAGATCAATTAAAGCAAAATTCAAGGGTGAGCGCTTCGGAGATCGGCGATAAGATAAACATGTCCGTATCGGCCGTGATTGAGCGCATCAAAAAGATGGAAAGCTCAGGGGTTATCAAGCAGTATACCCTTATACTTGACTCAAAGCTGGTCAACCAGGACGTTTCCGCTTTTATCTCTGTGGGCATTGACCATCCCAAATACAATGAAAGCTTTATTAAAAGCGTTATCGCACACAAGCAGATAGTGGAATGCCATTATATTACGGGCGATGCCGATTTCCTGCTCAAAGCCGTTATCGATTCCACAGCCTCCCTTGAAAAAGTTCTGACTGATATAAAAAGCATACCGGGGGTATCGATGACCAGGACATTGGTAGTATTGTCAACTGTTAAAAACGAATACACGGTGCTCCCCGATAGCTTTTAACTGAATCAAAGGCCAATGGGGTAACCGCATCCGGGCAGAAGGTCTGCCACAGCCAAGTCAAGGAGTCAGTCATAATCAGGGCAGAAGGCCAGTCACAACCAAGGCAAGGAGTTAACCGCAATCAGGACAGAAGGTCTGTCACAGCTAAGGCAAGGAGTCAGTCATAATCAGGATAGAAGGTCTGTCACGGTCATGGTAAGGGGCCAGCTACGACCAAGGCAAGGAGCCAGTTACAATCACGGTGGGGAGTCTGTCACAGGTGGATTCCTGTCATAGATCCAACCCGATTCGGGTATTTATCAAGCCAGTATTATTTTCTATATATATTAATGTAAGAAACAAGGAGGGAATTATCATGATTATCGGAGTTCCAAAAGAAATTATGCACGGTGAACTGCGAGTTTCCGCTATTCCGGAAACGGTTGCCAAACTTATTAAGGACGGCGCACAGGTGATGGTTGAAAAAGGTGCGGGAGTAGGTGCCCACTTTGCCGATTCCCAATACGTAGATGCAGGTGCAGAAATCATGGATGATGTGTCTGAGCTTTTTGAAAAGGCCGATGTGATTTTAAAGGTTAAGGAACCGCAATTTAATCAGGAAAAAGGAATGCATGAGGTGGATATGATGCATTCGGGTCAGTATTTAATCACCTTCCTCCATCCTGCAGCGCCGGTAAACCACGATATGATCAAAAACTTGGCTAAAAAGGGTGTAATCGGTCTTACCTTAGACGGTGTGCCAAGGATTTCGAGAGCCCAGAACATGGATGCACTGACATCTATGAGTACCTGCGCCGGCTACAAGGGTATGCTGCTGGCAGCCAATGAATTGTCCAAATTCGTCCCCCAGATATTTTGTGCAGTCGGCATGATCAAACCCGTAAACACGCTGATTCTGGGAACCGGCGTCGGAGGGCTTCAGGCCCTGGCAACGGCTAAAAGACTCGGCTCGGTAGTATATGCTTCCGACATCAGACCAGATGCAGTAGAGCAAGCCAAAAGCCTTGGTGCAAAAATCGTCGATACGGGAGTCCCTGCCGAATCTGCTGTGGGAAAAGGCGGTTATGCTCTTTCTCTCAGTAACGATGCTCTTGCCGGAGAGCGCAACACATTAAAAGATGCTGTTGCCCAGATGGATATCGTATTCTGCGGCGCCTTGGTTCCCGGCAAAAAGGCACCGATTCTTGTTACAGAAGAAATGGTAGCATCCATGGCTCCCGGTTCGGTCATCGTTGACATATCCATCGATCAGGGCGGAAACTGCGAAATCACAGAACCCGGAGAAGTGGTCGTCAAGCACGGAGTAACTATAATAGGCATTAAAAATATTCCCGGTATGCTGGCAACCAGCTCGACATGGATGTTCTCAAATAACATTTATCATCTAGTAAAATATCTAATAAAGGACGGCAGCATATCCCTTGATCGCAGCGATGAAATAATATCATCCATCCTCACGACCATCGATGGTGAGATTGTTCACGAAGGCGCGAAAGAGGCCATGGGGCTATAACGTTCAATAGTTGAAAATATGGAGGATATAGTGCTATGCATCCATTTGTGTTAATAGGATTATTTATTGTTTGCGCGCTGGTTGGATACAAAATCATAACCAATG
>CAYYHH010000324.1:0-2639 GCA_964471645.1 uncultured Oscillospiraceae bacterium | reverse complement strand
AGAGTGCTAGGAGTATAGTTTATAAGTGGGCTTATCAGTTGGATAATTTCCCAACTACGGATGTTGATGTTGAAAAAACTTTTCCATCATTTTTCAATTTTGTTAAATCTTTAGCTTCTGGCAGTGAACGGTATTTGTCTCCGATTTTTCGTTGTAGTGTTCAGGATCGGGAGATATTATTGTCCCAAATCCAAAATTTGAAGTCCCGTTGCGAGCTTTGTGACGTCAAGTTGATTGTGGACAAGTCTTTGAATTTGACGCCTTATGGTGCGGATTTATGCCGTTTGGTGTCTTTGGTGTCTTTTACTCGTGGTTATAGTGGTCAAGGGATGGCTGCTATTCCGGGATTTGAATCTTTTGGGTCTGCTTTCGGGCGATGGGAAAGGCAAGATCACGGGCTACCTGCTCGATGAAAGCGCATCGGTGACAGAAGGGGATATGCTCGTGACCTCCGGCATGGAGATTTACCCCCAGGGAATACCGATCGGAAAGATAAGCAGAATTACATGGGACAGCGATGCCCTTTTGCAAACGGTTGAGATTGAACCTGCAGTTGACTTTACCAATATTCAGATGGTAACTGTAATCATAATGGGAACATCCTATAGGGAGCAGGAAAGTGATGAAACATAAAACAGCTTTCATCTTTTTTCTGGCAGGGTTTTTGATACAATCGACCCTTGCACAGAACTTTAATGTCAGGGGTTTGACACCGAATTTCTTGCTTTGCCTGACTGTGCTGTTTTCTTTTCTGTACAAGGGTAAGCAAGGGCTGGTATTAGGCGTGATTTTCGGATTGTTGCAGGATATGAGTTTTTCAATTCTCATAGGTCCTTCGGCGATTTTGTACTTTTGCATAGCATTGATCATAACTGAAATAAGGCATTATTTATACAGGGATAGCATACTCAACCTATTTTTTGCATCTGCCATCGGAACAGGGCTGTACTATTTGTTTTACTGGCTTATATTAATGGTCTTCAGGGGGAATTACAGCTTTATGTACATGGTAAAAGGGCTTCCTATTTTGCTTGCCATGCATTTCGCCCTGATGGTGATTTTTTATGTTACTGTAGGGAGGAGGTCCGTCAGGCATCCTCAGGACAGATACTACAGAAGCATCAAGCCGTATATAAGCTAAGGGAAGGGACCGAAAAGAAAGAACGTAATTATGAGATGGATCAAATTAAGGCACAATCAAATATTGATGACCGTCATGGTATTGATGGTTTTCCTGCTTGTAAGGCTTTTCAACCTCACTGTTGTTGAAGGGAGCGATTGGCAGGAGAAAGCGGAATCGATCAGTATCAAAAGGGTTTATACATCGGCGCCCAGGGGAGAGATCCTTGATAGATACGGGCGTGTGCTGGCGGGCAATAAGCCCAGTTTTACGGTGTATTTTTCCGGAAGAAACTTCGACAGCGCACAGCTGAACGCACAGGCTTTGTCTCTGATTAATTTATTGGAAAGAAACGGGGACAGCATAAACGACAATCTTCCAATAATGAGAAACGCCGATGGTTCTTTTTACTATATATATCAAAAAAATATCGAGGAATGGCTGGAATCACAGGCCATGCCTCTCAACTACACGGCAAACGACGCCTTTAACGAAATGCGTCAGCGGAACGATATAGATGAAGGTCTGAATCAGTATGAAGCTCAGGAACAGCTCCAATCTGTATTCAGTATCTATCCGCCCATATCAGTTGTAAATATGAAGTATCTTCAGGACCTGGAAAAGGAAGGTTTTCTCGGGCGCTACAAATTTGATTATGGTCTGACGGCTGATGAGGCGTTTATGGCCCTGCGTAAGTACTTTGGGATCGATCCGGAGCTTTCGGATGTTGATGCGAGGAAAATAATGGTCGTTCGTAATGAGGTTGCGGCGCAGGGGTATATGGGCTATATTCCCGCCACCATTGCAAAGGGCATATGTCCGCAAACGACAGTGACCCTGGAAGAAAGGGGGAGCCAATTCCCCGCTGTTGATGTGGTAGCAGAGGCTGTGCGCTACTATCCCAACGGAACAACCGCTTCCCACGTTATCGGGTATCTGGGTAAAATATCAGAAAGCGAAAAAGCTGCCTACCTGGATAAGGGTTACAGCGCAAGCGATATGGTGGGAAAGGACGGGGTTGAAAAGGCTTTCGAGGAAATTCTCAAAGGCAAAGACGGGGAAAAAAACGTAGAGGTCAACGCCCATGGCGATCTGGTAAGGGTAATAAGCGATGTCAAATCGAAAAAGGGAGTTACCACTTATTTGACTATTGACCTGGAACTGCAAAAAGTCATGGAGGATGCCATAAAGCAGTGCCTTGAGAAAATAAGGACGGCCGGTACTTTCGAAAGCGTCTACGGTAATTACAAATTCAGCAAGGCGTATAAAAAGGCCAACGTTGGCGCGGCGGTTGCGATTGAAATTGATACGGGTGATATATTGGCCATGGCCTCGGAACCATCATATGATCCCAATTTGTTTGCAACGGGAATAAGCAAAGAGGATTGGGCGTCGCTGCAATCGGAAAACCCAAGGGATCCTCTGGCCCCCTTGCCGCTTTTCAATGTAGCCGCGAGAACGGCGGTGCAGCCCGGCTCAACATTTAAAATGGTTACTGCCACTGCGGCTTTGGACAGCG
>CAYYHH010000323.1:0-2641 GCA_964471645.1 uncultured Oscillospiraceae bacterium | reverse complement strand
CTTTGGATCAGCCAGATTTCGGATACGATGTCGTTAAGAAAATGCTTTGGGAAATAGAGCCGGAAACGATTCTCTTTCTATCGAAACTAAAGGAAATTAAAATCGTTACAGATCACAGTGAAGGATTCACGGTGATTAAAGATGATAACTCCGAACCGAACATACAACTGCTAACAAATAAAAATGGGTATGATGAGATATTTGAGTTCCTTTTATTCAAAAGAATCTTTGATAAACCGAAAGATATAAATCATGAAAAAAGAACTGATGTAAAAGAACGTGAAGTTTCTATTGCATTTCCTGTAGGCGAAAAGCCAAACAGTGCAGGAAAATTATTTGCTTACTTGCCTGTGCGCTACGATACTGGATTTCCGTTCATTATTAATGCCGATTTCATTCTTCCTAGCTCCCGGGAGGATATTCAGGATACGCCATGGAACCGTGAATGGCTGATGCCATGTGTAGGGGCGCTTGTTTCTATTTCCCTACCTATACTCAAAGACAACAAACAACTATCAGTCTCCTTTCTCTATTCGCTTGCCAAATCTGTTTTGTTACTAAATGAAAATAATATGTATTATCCCATCGCTAAAGCTGTAAAAGAAGCTTTTACCACTTTGGAACTTATACCGGCCGATGATGGTTCGTTCGTTTCCGCCGGGAATGCCAAGCTGGCCAGTGCAGACTGGTTGAGAAAATTGCTTCGAGAGGAACAACTAAAGTTACTTTACAAAAAAGAACTGAAATGGGTTCATGGCGATATAACTGATAAAGGGCGACATGAGCTTTGGAAGTATTTTCGCGAAGAGCTAAAAGTCGATGAGCTGACGCCGGATGGATTTGCCAGAAGAATAGATTTAGCATTTCTATCTAATCAAAGTGATCAGTGGATAATCGACTTTTATACACAACTACCAAATCAAAAAGCACTGTGGAAAAAGGGATCAAATAGCTATTGGGATTCCGACGGTCCACTTAGAAAAAAGCCATTCGTACGATTGCAAGATGGCTCACACGTAAGGCCATTTGATGATAACGAAAAACCGAATGCCTATTTGACTACGAAAACGCTTATTGACGCCCGACTGCCGACTGTAAAAACTGAGATTGCAAGCCATGATGAAGCACGCCGATTTCTGCTATCTGATTTGAAAGTTCCAGAATTCGATATCGTTGCCGAGGTTACCGAGCATGTGATCCCCAAATACACATCACCGAACCTTCCCAAAGCTGATGAGCATGAGCGGGATATTGAAAAAATTATAGAAGCTTTTCAAACCGACTCTCAAGAAAACCGAAAAAGACTGAAGGATGCTTTAAAAGAGACGCCTTTTATTTTGTCACGATCATTAGTCTCCGGTGACGAGGCATATCGAAGACCGGATGCCTTGTATTTTCAGGACGGACCCTTGGAAATTTATTTTTCAGAAAATCCTGAGGTTGGCTTTGTCAGCTCGAGCTACCAGGAATCAGCGTTGGAGATTTTTGCCAATCTGGGAGTTTCTCCAGAAATACGCGTAAAATGCAAACCTTGGACTGGTTCACACGATTACGTCAAGCTTGAATATCAATCAGGATACAGGCGTGGGCTAAGGGGATTCGATCCTGATATTAGCGTAGAAGGATTATCACAGGCTCTTCTGAAGCCATCGATGGAGAAGAGCCAAATTATCTGGAATAAAATTTGTCTACCCTATAGTCGTTGTATCAAAGGCAAGATTTTAAGATCAAGTAGGCAGGACTTCTCGCCCAACGCAAGCACTTATAAAGAAGAGGAGTTTGTATCTGAAGAATTCGGGAAATTATTGATTAACTCATCATGGCTGCCAACTGAAAAAAATGGATTTAAAAAGCCAACAGAAATTAGTTTAGAGGAACTTCCCGATCAATTCGAACGAGATGAAAAGCTGGCCGATTTTCTCGGAATGAGAAAAACAGAAAAAGTTAAAGCCGCTGATATCTTATCCGAAGGCAATCCTCGAAAAAAAGAATTGCTTGAGCGGATATCCAATGCATCGGATGATGAGCTTGAAAGGTTTGAAAAACTCGTACCAAGATCAATTCCACCGCCCCCTGCACCGTCATTTAGAGAGGGACTTGCCAATATGAACAGGCGTCAACATGGGAACCTTTCCTCCAAGATAGAAAATAGTGAAGGGGGGCAAGACAACCCTGTCAGAAACCCTGAGCGTTATCAGAACAATCTTGATGATGCTGTCACTGATGGGGTTGAGGAACACAAGACAATTCCTCATACTGTACAATTCTCTCCGGTACGCGATAAACCAGATAACAAAGAGGCTCGAGAATTTCTCTACGTTGAATACCATGGTCTGTGTCAGATTAAGGGCACGACCTTCCCGAAAGCGGCTGCCAATTCCGAAGGCATTCCGGAAAACTATTTTGAAGCTTGCAGTCTTTTACCATACAGCAATGCCTGTTATCTCAATGACGCAGGTAATATGCTCTGCGTTAGTGCCGACACTATGGCAAAGCTAAAATACGCCAGTTTCGAATGGCTGGATGACATTAAGGATATAATCGCTGAATTTGAGGATGGAGGCGGAAAAGCACAACGTATTGGAATAAAAATTAAACTAGCAGGTGAAGAGTGCGTTATTACATGGAGCCAGCGGCATTT
>CAYYHH010000322.1:2356-2645 GCA_964471645.1 uncultured Oscillospiraceae bacterium | reverse complement strand
TTATCTTATCTGGTTTTGTGTACTCTCCTTCAGGATAACGTCATGTGCGCCGCCCTCAACAATGCTTGTTGACGATACCAGTGTCAGCTTTGCATTTTTCTGAAGTTCCGATATGGAAACGGCGCCACAGTTGCACATAGTGGATCTCACTTTGCTCAACGATAGATTTACATTGTCCTTCAAGCTGCCTGCATATGGCACATAAGAGTCAACTCCCTCTTCAAATGAAAGTTTACCCTCACCGCCCATGTCGTACCGCTCCCAGTTTCATTTGAAGAGGGAGTTGACT
>CAYYHH010000322.1:0-2346 GCA_964471645.1 uncultured Oscillospiraceae bacterium | reverse complement strand
ACATAATTACCATTTAGGTTAAGCTTGCTGGTGGGGCTTTCGTCAAACCTTGCAAAATACCTGCCCAACATAATGAAGTCTGCCCCCATGGCCAGGGCCAATGTCATATGGTAATCGTAAACTATGCCGCCGTCGGAACAAAGAGGAATGTATACGCCTGTTTCCTCAAAGTAATCGTTTCTTGCCTGAGCCACGTCTATGAGCGCTGTTGCCTGGCCCCTGCCTATACCCTTCTGCTCCCTGGTTATGCAAATAGAACCTCCGCCAATACCAACTTTTATAAAATCCGCCCCTGCCTCTGCGAGGAAAAGGAAACTTTCCCTGTCCACCACATTGCCGGCTCCTACTTTAACGCTGTCTCCATATTCTTTTCTGATGTAAGAGAGCGTCAGCTTCTGCCATTCAGAAAAACCCTCGGAGGAATCGATGCAAAGTACATCGGCTCCCGCTTTTAGCAATGCCGGTACCCTGTCTTCGTAATCCCTGGTGTTGATGCCCGCACCGACCATGTATCTTTTGTGCTCGTCCAGATTCTCCAAGGGATTCTCTTTGTGGGATTCATAGTCCTTCCGGAAAACAAAATGTGTAAGCCTGCCGTTTTGATCAACGATTGGCAAAGCATTTAGCTTGTGATCCCAAAGCATATCATTGGCTTCGGAAAGGCTTATGCCTTCCCTTGCGTAAATCAATGATGATAACGGCGTCATAAAAGATTCCACTTTTTCATCGGGTGACATTCTGCTGACTCGATAATCTCTGCTCGTAACTATGCCCAGTACTTTGCCTTCAGATGTCCCATCATCGGTAACCGCAACAGTGGAATGGCCTGTACTTTCCTTGAGCGACAGTATATCTGCAAGCGTCTGATCCGGCCTTATGTTGGAGTCGCTTGTTACAAAACCCGCTTTATGGCTTTTCACTCTGGCCACCATTGCCGCCTCGTTTTCAATGGGCTGGGATGCGAATATAAATGACAGCCCACCTTCTTTTGCCAAAGCAACTGCCATCCGATCATCTGAAACGGACTGCATAATAGCTGAAACCAAAGGAATATTTAAGGAAATATCAGGTCCTTCGCCTTGGGTGTATTTGGTTACCGGTGTCCTTAGGCTGACATTGTCCGGCCTGCACTCGGCCGTTGAATAACCCGGAATCAACAGATATTCGCTAAAGGTTCGTGAAGGCTCCTTAAAATAAATTGCCATAACAATTGTTTCCTTTCTATATAAGGGCATGAACAGCGATTTACAAGCTGCCAGCCCTTTTTCTTTTACTTGAATCTTTCAATATTTGCATAATATAATACAACAAAACTTACATGTTGGCAATGTTTTTGCGACACAGCCAAATACGGCATGGCCAAATACGGCCGGGATTCCCTTGCAACATAGCTGCGATTCATCTTCCCAGGTATTCCTCGAGAGTCAGATCTTTCGCAAATATCTCAGTGGCTACGGGCTCTCCCACATATCGAATATGCCATGGCTCGTAGAGGTAGCCGGTTATATCTTCCTTCTCCTCGGGAAACCGTATAATAAAACCGAATCGATGGGCATTTTCGGCAAGCCAAAGCCCCTCCTCAGTTTTTCCGAAATCCCTTGTGAGTTCATAGTTCACAGATGGCGAACTGACGTCTGCCGCCAGCCCGCTTTGGTGCTCACTTTGGCCCGGCTTTGCACTGAATCGGGACGCCGCCGCCTCCCCCTCATTTGCTACATAATTATTCCAAAGAACCTGCTGAAAACCATAGGATCTATAGGCCGTAGTCATAACCAGCTCATAACCATCTGCAGCTGCAGCCTCCACCAGCATATGAAAATGCTCCGCTGCCTCTTTTCTCATATATCTGCCGGCCTCGCTCCGATCAGATGCGAAATACTTGATTGATGCAAGGTCATCGGGTTTGTAGTTTTCGCCTATAGGGTTCTGCTTGTTGATCAGTATAAGCAATCCTCTTTCTTCGGCTTCCTGACGCTGTTTTTCCGTAGCCGGCGGCAAATTGGATTTCACCCCTGTGCCGTCCTCATTACCATCGGCACCCTGTCCATCTTTCACATCAGGCCTGGAATCGTTTCCAATGCTGCCCGTTTGGGATCTGGTCAAAGCCTTTATGATCCATTCCAAAAGCCTGTTGCCATCTCCCCCTGTAATAAAAATCGACGTGGGACCGTCTGCCCCGCCAATTATGCCTAGCGATGCGGATTCCTTTGGCGGCCTCCCATTTGATTCAGATGCATTGTTTATGGCAGCCCCTATAAAAACGAAGGATTCAAGCAGTATCAAAGTGCATAGAACTAATATTTTCAGACGCTTTGTGTCATTGGTTATATACTTTAAAAATCTATT
>CAYYHH010000321.1:0-2654 GCA_964471645.1 uncultured Oscillospiraceae bacterium | reverse complement strand
TCATGAGCAAAAGGCCCTGAGAAGCGGTATATGTCGTAGTCAAAACACCTGCTGCCAAGGAGCCGTGGACGGCACCTGCAGCACCCGCCTCAGATTGCATCTCTACAACCTTGACCTTTTGACCGAAAATGTTCTTTTTGCCATGTGCCGCCCATTCGTCGACCATTTCTGCCATATTGGACGAGGGCGTGATCGGATAGATTGCCGCAACTTCAGTAAATGCGTAAGATACATATGAAGCAGCAGTATTACCATCCATTGTTTTCATTTTACTCTGTGCCATGTTTTTCTCCTTTTGTATATTAATTGTTGTTTAAACTGTTTGAATCGATATCAGGGGCAGGGTCGTTTGCCCTGCGAATACCGGTGTATATTTTACCCGGTTGAACTATAATAATAAAGTGTTTTATCTGAACATTTCATAATATTATATATAAAATATGTACCTTAAGCAAGCAAATACACTTCTTCTCTTGCTTAATATTAACAATTCGTTATATAATTGTTTACAATTCTTTATTTAGCTGATGCGGAGGAGTGCCCATGAACAAACTTAAGGAATTATTCACTGACTGGCGCTACATGAAGCTATCTTTTTATATAGCTTTTACCGTGGCCCTGCTTTATATATTGTATTTTTTGATCAAGAATTTCAGTACTGTATTTACCGTTTCTTTGGGAATTCTCGGAAATGTCTTCGCAGCTTTATCTCCGCTGTTTATTGGTCTCGTACTGGCATATCTGCTAAGTCCTTTGGTAGATATCGTGGACAAGCGTTTAATAGGCAAGTTGTTTTTCAAATTGCCAAAAACACAGAAAAAGGCGGAGAAACAGCTACAGGCGAGAAGGACAATAAGCATAATTCTGACTTATATTATTATCCTGTTTGTATTGCTTTTTCTAATATACGCCTTTGCCTTCCTGATTGTCGGACAGCTGGTATTTACCGGACTTACCAATGTGTTGGAAAGCATCGTATCGTATTTTGCACATTATGAAGAACTCTTCCGAAATTTTGTCGACTCCCTGCCGAACAACGGCCTTGAAGATCGCTTTACCGCATTGATCAATGACATTGCAGAATGGATTTCAAAGAACTTCAGTGCCGAAGCTGTGCTTGGACTTATGGCCCGAATCGGCGGCAGCCTCGTCAATGTGGTGCTCGGCATGGTGGTTTCGATCTATTTGATAAAAGACAAAGACTTTTTTAAACGGCTTTGGCGGAAATCTCTGCACGTGCTATTTTCAATGAAACACGGTGCCCGGATCAACGATGTCCTGTACGATATAGACATGGTATTTTCCAGATTTCTGAGGGGTCAACTTCTGGATGCTCTGATCGTCGCTATTATTACCTCTATAGTTTTGACGGTTATACGCCTGGATTTTGCGGTTCTATTGGGATGCTTTGCAGGACTTACCAATGTCATCCCCTATTTCGGCCCTGTATTCGGCGCGGTGCCCGCCGTCATCGTCGCCCTGTTCACAGGCGGTTTATCGAAGGCCATTGTAACGCTGATCGCCTTTGTGATAATACAGCAAATCGACGGCAATTTGATTTATCCGAAGGTTGTCGGTTCCAGCACGGGTCTTCACCCTGTGTTTGTCTTGCTGGCTGTTACCTTCGGCGGTTATTTCTGGGGGCTTTTGGGAATGGTGCTTGCTGTTCCCATCGTCGCATGTATAAAACTTTTCATATTGCGCAGGGTTGAGGAGATGGAGTAATCGGGCGTTTGGCAGGTAGTACTTTGTTGCGCATCTCTGGTTGCGTATCTCTGTTGGTTCAGTCGGACTTTACGGCGGTACCGCTCCTGCCTTCCATAGCATTTACTGCGTTGCTCAATGATGCAATTATAGCTTTTGTATCGGGATTTGATTTTACAAATTTTACGGCTGCCTGAACTTTAGGAAGCATGCTCCCGGATGCAAAATGTCCTTCCAAAACGTATTTTTCGGCCTGTGCTGCGGTAATTGAATCCAGATCCTCCTGGTTTGAGCTGTTGTAATTGATTGCAACCTTATCCACCGCTGTAAGTATCAAAAGCGCATCCGCTTCTATTTGCTCGGCAAGCAATTCTGCCGCATGGTCCTTATCTATAACGGCGGCAATGCCTTGAATCAACCCGTCATCCGTTTCATCGTCGGATTCTATGACCGGCACCCCTCCGCCTCCCGCGGCTATGACTATGGTGGAATCGATCAGTTGTTTAATCGTATCGATTTCTACGATTTTTTTGGGGATGGGTGATGCTACAACACGACGCCAGCCCCTGCCCGCATCCTCTATCATTATATAACCTTTTTCATCCGTTAATTTCCTGGCTTCCTCTTCAGAACAAAAAGAGCCGATAGGCTTTGTGGGATTTTGAAAAGCGGGATCGTTCTTATCGACTACAACTTGGGTCAACAAAGTTGCCACCGGTATTTGCAGCCCTCTTTTTTTCAGCGCCGATCTTAATGCCTGTTGGATATGATAGCCTATATACCCTTGGCTCATTGCACCCACTACATCAAAGGGCATAACCGGCGTCACATCTTTTGCGGTCTCTAAGGCCGTCAGAATTCTGCCGACTTGTGGGCCGTTTCCGTGCACCAAAACTATCCGGTAACCTTGTTCTACCAGATCCGCTATATATTCGCATGTCCTTTTAACT
>CAYYHH010000320.1:0-2667 GCA_964471645.1 uncultured Oscillospiraceae bacterium | reverse complement strand
CTTCCATGGCCGCTTTGGCGGCTACCGCCTTGAAGCTTGCCGCACCGTACACATCGTTTCCATGAGAAATTATAGGAACCACATCGCCGCCGGGTGTATATTCGATGTAATTCTCCGTTATTTTCTCCGTATACCCGGCATTCCAGTACACTCCGTTTGCCAGCATAGTTTCCTTCCCTATGAGCAGCTCTTTGCCGTAGAGCTTGTCCCCGAGACTGTCGGCAAAAGCCGACCAACCGGTAAAAGCACCGGCAATCAGCATTGCTGCCAGTAGCAACGATAAGCGTTTTTTTGAATTCCCCATTTGATGCTTCAACATCTAAAATAAGGGGTAGATCGGTTATTACTCTATAGAATATGTACCTTTGACCATCACCCAAATATCGGTAGCGGCGCTTATTCCTCTGCCGTCATCCCGCGGAACCAGCAGAAGATGGTTCTTCGTCACAGCAAAGCCACCACCCAGATCCTTACCTTCAGTCACATCGGAAAGGCCGTCAGATCCCTTTGCTACTGCGAGGGCTCCTCCGCTTCTTAAGATTAGCTCCGTCCCCCCTCCGCCGATAAGGGTTTTTCCTTTCTCTACGAAGACCGGCTCAAATACTGTCGCCGCCACTCCGCTGCTGCCTTTCAATGCGGCAATCTGAGCATCCACGTAGCTTTTTGTTACCAGCGGGTCATCTGATGATCCCGGTTCATAGCTGGCAGCCCCCACCGCCGCCGTTGTGACGATGAGGGCCAATGCTACAATCAATACTTTTAAATTTGTTCTCTTGATCATTCCGTTTCTCCTCTTTGCTTTATCTAAAAGGTTCATCATCAGTCTTAGAAATCCACTATTCCCAGGCTGATGGTCAATGCCTCATTTGTTCTTTCAAGGCCGCTGTCGTCAATGCGGCCTATTTTCTCTCTCAAACGTTTTTTGTCTATGGTCCTCAGCTGCTCAAGAAGTATCACAGAATCCTTGGCCAGGCCGTGGCCTTCTGCGGTGATTTCAACGTGGGTAGGCAATTTTGCCTTATTGATTTGGGAAGTAACGGCGGCCACGATGACCGTAGGGCTATATTTATTGCCAACGTCATTTTGTACAACCAGAACAGGCCTCAGGCCACCCTGTTCCGAGCCGATGACGGGGCTTAAATCGGCAAAATATATTTCACCTTTCTTAACAATCAAGTCATTCACTCTCTCTTTCGTACTTCTGCAAGAGTCGGGTTTTGTAAACCTGTTGGCTCTCATGAAGGGAATCATACTAATTTTGTTTCATATTGTTTTAAATCCGCCAGAGCATCACCCATGCCGTCTTCTGACAAACTCAGGTTCAACGCTCCCATCTCTTCATAGCCTCTGATCAATTCTAAACGGATTTGTTTCTTCTTCTGTTCATCCAGATAGAGTATGAGTGCCTCTCTGATCAGTTCACTCCTATTTTTATTCTGTTGTTCTGCTATGCGATCTGTCTGCTCAAGCAATAATCCGGGCAGACTTATTATAATTTTTTTTAGATTTGACATTTGCTTACCTCTTGCTTTCTTTTGTATATATATTTGGATATCCAAACGTATATACATTGTAATTTCCGTGTCGCATTTTGTCAAATCATAGTTTTTGGTAAGTCGGATTTTTTTGCTATTATTCGTTTAATCGCGATGCCGGTCATGGCCGCAATATCCGATGCAATGATCCCATGCTCACCCAGCGCCTCCGCTGCTATATCACCGGCATAACCGTGGATAAAGACTCCACAGGTTGCCGCTTCCAGGCATGAACAGCCTTGTCCCGCCAGGGCTCCGATTATGCCGGATAGCACGTCTCCGCTGCCACCGGCAGCCATGCCGGGATTTCCTGTTGTATTAATATATGTCTGCTTATTTGGTGTTGCCACAATGGTTCCGGCCCCTTTTAAGACGACAATAGCTCCGGTTTGTTCCGCCAGTAATTTTGCGGACCCCACCCTGTCTTCATTGATATGTGCGCTGCTGCAGCAAAGTAACCTTGCAGCCTCCCCCGGATGCGGGGTAATTATTAAACGACCTGCCGCAAACTTCACAGCTTCCTTCAATGTTTCGTTGCGGGCAAGTAAATTGATGCCGTCGGCATCCAGTATGATGGCAGGGCATTCAGTTTTTAAAATATTTTCTATGATAGGAACATTGGACAGCTCATCTCCCAACCCCGGACCTATAACGATTGCCTGATATTCATCAAGCAGTTCCGGTGGGAGCGGTCTGGGCACACAGGTGGCCTCCGGCACACTTATTTGAAGTATTGTCAAAAGCTCGTCAGGTATGGATACCCTGACCAGCCCGGCCCCGCTGCGCAGTGCGCCTTTGGCGCTTAGGACGGCGGCGCCGGCCATGCCTTTGCTTCCGGCTGTGATCAACACTTTTCCACATTGGCCTTTATGTAGTTCCCTATTTCGCTCCTTGATGAAAGTATTGACAAAGGCCTCATTTATTAAACCGGGTGTATCCATAATCGTTCATCCTTTTTAAATTATTTCCCGTTGGCCGGGTTTTGGTGTCTTCTTTCCTTCCATCAAACGCTGTTGACTGTTAAATCCTTTTTCGCCCGCCCGGCGGGGTATTATATCAGCCTTCACCCTGCCTGTAGGAATATTATTTCGGTCTTCTTTTCCCCGGCGGCCGGGGGGTGTTACAATATTCT
>CAYYHH010000319.1:0-2683 GCA_964471645.1 uncultured Oscillospiraceae bacterium | reverse complement strand
AGTGCCTGCCGGATGGAAATTTGATGGCTGGTATACTGACGAAGCAATGGAGAATAAGTATGACTTCAGTGAAAAAGTAACCGGGGATGTTCAGCTTTACGGAAAATGGACAAAATTAACTTATAATGTGAACTTTGCCTTTGTCGGCAGCGTGCCGGAAGGTTCGGTAGTTCCTCCGATGCAGACAGGCATGCATTACGGTGACCTGGTCAATGAACCGGACAGCTCAAGTTATGACACCGCTTACGACACACCTTCAAGGGACTATACATTCCTGGGATGGTTTAAAGATTCCACCGGCGAGGTCGGCTATGATTTCAATGACGGGGTGACGAATTCCCATACGGTGTACGGAAAGTGGGAAGTGTCTTCAATCAAGTATCCTTTTACAGTGGAGCACTATGTTGACGGTGTCCTGAAGATTACGGAACCCGGCGGAGAGAACCTTGACCACGGATATGTGATTGACAACACAGCTGCGCAAGCATACAAAATTGATACATCAGACAGCAGGTTTACAGATGCTTTAGGCCACAATTATATAGGCTTTGATAAGGCCACCGGCGTGACCATCTCGGAGGTGGAAGCAAATAATGTGGTCAAGTGCTACTACAAAACAAAAGAATACAATCTGACCATTCACTATGTGTATGTAGAGGATGATTCGGCGGTGGGCCCAAGCCACTCCTCTAAAGTCGTTTATGGAAAAAATTACAGTGTGGTTTCGCCCGATAAGCCTCACTATTCGGTTGAACTTAGACAAAAAGAAGGGGACGGAGCGGATCTTACCGGATTGACGGTGTCCGGCACGATGCCTGCAAATGATCTGGTGCTGACCGTGGTTTATTCACCGTTTGCTAAGTTTAAGTATCATATAGACTACTACTGGATCAATCCCGCCACTGAAGAAGTGTCCTTGTCGGAGCGATATGTGAGCAATGGAATATATGAAGGCGATACCTACAGCATCAGTGGGACATTGACCTCAGGTAAGATAATTGAAGATTATACTTACGAGCGCACAGTGGGAAGCACTAGTGGGACTATGACTGAAGATGTCTATGTGAAGGTTTACTTCACTCGTGACACCGCGGCGTTGAAGGTTCGCTACGTTGATGACAGCGATGAAGGCGGCACCGGAGCAGTAAGCCAAGCCTTGGCCGAAAGCAACAGAGATGAAACTCTTTATGCCGGAGGGGTTTATGAGGCTAATCCCGCTCCTCTGCCGGCGAACTATAAACTTGTATCCATTGATTATCCCCAAGGCGCAGGGCGTGAGGGCAATACGATTACCGGCAATGCAGGTGGCAAGGGATCTGAAACGACAATTGTCTATCACTATGCACCTCTTAAATCAGCCACAGTCCGAGTAGAATACTGGCTTGTCAATGATGAGGGGATCAAGCAGGGAGATGCCTTGAACGTCAAATCCCATGCACTTAAAGAAGGACAAAACTACGATGTCAGCGGTGACCGCACGGACACTTACGGGAGCTACAATCAGTACAGCTTTGTAGGTGATAATGTGGATGGCGTTTATGCGGGAGGCCCTCTTGCCGCAGATCAAGCTGTGACCATTGAGCTTTACTACACCCTGAACGACTATGCCTTTACAGTCAAATACGTGAATGGCAGAACCGGCCAGGCTATCGGTGAGCCCCGTGAGGGCAGCGCACTTTATGGCACCGTGATGACCAACAGCAAGGTTGGTGAGTTGCTTGAAGATGAGGGATGGGTCAATGCCAGACGTCCATCGGAATACAATGACGGTCAGGTAAGTGCGACTATAACAATCGGATCAGATTCGGAAAAGAACGTGATTGTAGTCACATATAATCGCAGCGGCGGCGGAGGAAAACCACCAACAACTCCGGATGAAAAAGAACCGGAAGTAATCATTCCCGATGAAGAAGTTCCGGTAGGACCTGCACCTGATGAGGGCGTTATCGAGGATGAAAACATCATTATCGATGAGGAAGAAACACCCTTGGGCAAACTGCCTCAAACAGGTACAATGGCGGGATCTCAGACCACCGGATGGATGTATGCGATATTGATAGCCACCATGACAGGAGCAGGATTGATTACTGCAAGGCGGAGAAGGGAAGAACAGTAAACGAAAACGGCCAACGTGGATTTTGTAAAAACTAAGCGACGCCAAATAATAATCCGTTTATGTTAATAAGCGTTTTCGACAAGGCGCAGAAGGAAAGAAAAAACATTCCGCCAGGGTGCAAATTATAATCAAATAAACAATTGGTCAAATGAGGTTGCCCGGATCTTTGAAGGGCAACCTTTCTTCTGATATTTTGCCAAAAAGGTTGCCTAAGCGAGTTCGGAGGCAACCTATAAATTTGAAAATGATTTAAAAGGTTGCTTTTCCTGAAATAAACGCAATTTTTAATACGATAATCATTTGAAGACCATTCGAAAGCAACCTTTCTTTTGGCATTTTTCCAAAAAGGCTGCCTAAGCGATTTCGGAGTAGCCTATAAATTTGAAAATGATTTAAAAGGTTGCTTTTCCTGAAATAAGCGCAATTTTTAATGCGATAATCATTCGAAGACCATTCGAAAGCAACCTTTCTTTTGGCATTTTTCCAAAAAGGTTGCCTAAGCGAGTTCGGAAGCAACCTATAAATTTGAAAATGATTTAAAAGGTTGCTTTTCCTGAAATAAACGCA
>CAYYHH010000318.1:0-2684 GCA_964471645.1 uncultured Oscillospiraceae bacterium | reverse complement strand
TCGGTGTTCTTTTATGTTATTTGTATGCCACAGTTTTGTGTCACTGTACCGGCGCGTCTTGCGCCGCCCCCTATGCTGCCCGGTTCCGCCTGTTTTCGCTCCCCGGGCGCTGTTTCAGTGACGTTTGTTTTAATCCCCGGCGAAGGCCGGGTTTCCTGTTTAATCAGCGGAAATTATACGACCTCAAAGTAACATTAAACGTCGTTATTGTCAAGATTCATCGGTGCCGCGTTATTAAGATTTGACCGTTGATACATTAATAAGGTTTATCACTTATTCATAATATTTATATGAGGGATTGAGATATTGTTATAATTAGCCCATTAATTTGTAAATATTACATCAACCCTGAATAACAATAACTAATTATGAGGAATTAGTAATGAAAACTGCCGCAGTTTACATCCGGGTCAGCACCACGGATCAAACTGAATACTCGCCGGATGCACAGCTCAGAGCGATCCGTGATTTTGCCGCACGCAATAATATGATAGTCCGGGATAGTTTGATCTTCCGCGACGAGGGGATATCCGGCCGTGAAGCCGGGAAACGTCCGGCTTTCATGGAAATGATCAGGTTGGCAAAATCCGGGCAGCAGGTGTTCGATGTTATCCTGATCCACAAATTCAGCCGTTTTGCGCGAAGCAGAGAAGACAGTATCGTCTATAAAAATATGCTGAGAAAGCAATATGGGATCGATGTCATCAGCATCACCGAACCCATATCCGACGGCTCGTTTTCAATAGTTATCGAGGCTTTGCACGAGGCTATGGATGAGTATTACAGTATCAACTTATCGGGTGAGGTAATCAAGGGCATGAAGGAGAAAGCCACCAGAGGCGAAATCCAGACCTCACCGCCATACGGCTATACGAAAAAACCGGGCGAGCCTCTGCAAATCGTCGAGGCGGAGGCTCATTATGTCCGTCTGATATATGAATGGTACCTGTCCGGAGAAAGCTATTTCTCTATAGCCGGGAAACTATATCAGCTCGGCGTTCAAACCCGTCGCAGTAATAATTTCGATAGCAGGGCCGTGGAATACATTCTCAATAATCCCACCTACAAAGGCTATTCCAGATGGACTCCTTCCAAGACCGTCAGCAAGAGGATATTTGACTGCCCGGATACTATTGTCGTTAAATCGGATCATGAACAGATCATCGATGAGGATACCTTTGACAGAGTCACTGCGAAAATACGAACTGAAAAAACCATGCGTAACAAGGGCCGGCGCCCGGCGGAAACGAAAAAGCACTATCTTTCGGGGATCCTGAAATGCGGTCAATGCGGTTCTTCCCTTTCTTACTCAAAGTCCAATGACGGTTTCCAGTGCATTAAATATACAAAAGGTAGTTGCAGACCTTCACAGTTTATCAAGTCATCAAAGGCAGAGAAGGCGCTTTTTGAAAAGCTGGCAGAAATGTCCCTGTCGGGATCATACAGCGTACCCCTCCGGACTGATGATGGGGTCGGGCAAAGATTGAAGTTCATTAAAAAGGAAATTGCCGCCCTGTGCCGGATGGCAGATCGCACAAAGCACGCTTATTGGGCTGAAATCGACACTTTGGAAGAGTACAGCCGGAATAAAGTGCAAATACAAAAAGAGATCAATTGTAAACTTTCTGAAATAAGACGATTGGAATCCGGGTCAAAACCGGCAGAGCAAAACATATGTCAAAAACATGTGTGTTCCGTTGCCGATATACTAAAGGGTGATTCATCAATCGCTTTGAAAAATGCAGCATTGAGCAGCATCATTGAAAAAATCGTATTTACGAGGCCGGAAAGTACTTTACATATTTATTTTTACACAGAAACTTCTTGTACTGCTTGTACTAATTGCACCAGAAAATAGTTTGTTGCAGTCCGGGGGACCGGATGGAGAACTGGCGGCATCACAACGCTATCTTTCCCAAAGGTACAGCATGCCCTTCAGGCAGGTTTCTGGTATACTTACCGATATCGGTACAGAAGAAATGGCGCACATGGAGATAGTTTGCGCTATTTTGCATCAGCTGACAAAGGATTTGTCGTTGGAGGAAATACAATCATCAGGTCTCGATACCTATTTTGTCGACCATACGATAGGCCTGTGGCCGCAAGCAGCTTCCGGTACGCCTTTCAGTGCTACGGTATTCCAATCCAAAGGTGATGCTATTACCGATCTGGTTGAGGATATGGCTGCAGAACAAAAAGCAAGAACCGTATATGACAACCTGTTGCGCTTCATCGATAACCCTGATGTCAGGGAACCCCTCAAGTTCCTGAGAGCAAGGGAGATTGTCCATTTCCAGAGATTTGGGGAAGGCTTGCGCATAGTACAGGATCATTTAAACTCCAAAAACTTCTACGCGATAAATCCAGAATTCGATCTGCAAAAACCTAAAAGTGGGTCGTGATCCGGGCACGAAATCAAATTCATATCATAGTTGGCTGAACGAACAGGGCACGGTGATTATCCTCGTGTCCTGTTTGAGCTTTTGTAACCAGCACTTCTCGCCTTTTTGCACATTGTCACTTTGCCGGTTTGTTTGATATTCAAGGGAAGCCGGTCGAGCTGAACAGCTTGAAAAGCAGCGGGCAGCGGCATCGGAATCGGTAGCCATTGCCAAACAGCAGTTTGACGCCCTCCGCGGCATCGTCGAATCGGCACTATCCCCTACCGCTGTAACCGCCGCAGA
>CAYYHH010000317.1:1487-2689 GCA_964471645.1 uncultured Oscillospiraceae bacterium | reverse complement strand
AATCCGTTCCACTTTGGGGAAGTGACGCCCATGAACACTTCCATGCTCATCGGTATGGGGGGAGCGATGCTGATAGGGCTGGCATCGGCATCACTGGGCCTTCTGTTCATCCTTTCATGTATAAGAAGCCTGAAAGACGGGCGTTTTTTAAAGAATTCCATAATCTATAGAATCATTGCAGGAATTTGGGGAGGTATTTGTTCAGTATATCACGGCGGCAGCATCATGAGAAAAGTGGTGCTCCTAACCCTGGCCGTATGTTTGCTTTCCGCAACGGTAGTATTGGCACCGGTGGTCGGTATCCTGATTTTGATATTTGCACCAAAGTGGGTGAGGAAGTACGACGAAATACGCAAAGGCGTGAATGAAGTGAAAAATGGAAACTTGGGGTATAAAATACCTTTAGCGGGTGAAAGTGAGCTGGACCGGCTGGCAGCAGATATCAATGAAATCTCAGAGGCATCCAATAAAGCCATACAAAACGAATTGAAAAATCAAAGGCTCAAGACAGAATTGATTTCCAATGTATCTCATGATCTGAGAACTCCTCTGACCTCCATAATAACCTATGTTGACCTGATAAAGGCAGAGGGAAAAGAAAGCGAAAACTTTGAACAATATATAGAGGTGCTGGAGCAGAAAAGCCAGAGATTGAAGAAATTGACGGAGGATCTTTTCGATGCGGCCAAGGCTTCCAGCGGAGCGGTACCGGTAAAAATTGAAACTGTGGATATGCTATCCCTTATTAACCAGGGGCTGGGCGAAATGGCGGCAGGGGTAGCGGCTTCGGGCCTGGATATCATTGTTAATGCCAAAGAAGAAAAATATTATGTCAGCGCCGACGGGCAGCTGCTCTGGCGGGTTGTTGAGAATCTCCTTGTAAATGTGCTGAAATATGCTCTTCCCGGTTCAAGGGTCTATATAGATCTCAGGGAGATAGCCGGAGTAAACGGTAAGGATGGTCAGGTCCTTATGGAGATAAAAAACATCTCCAGGGCGGAGTTGAATATTAATGCAGATGAACTAATGGAGAGATTTACCAGGGGCGATGAATCGCGCACCTCGGAAGGAAGCGGGTTGGGATTGGCCATCGCAAAGGATTTAGTCATTTTGCAGAAAGGCTGGTTTGAGATAAAAATCGACGGGGATCTGTTCAAGGCTTTGGTAATGCTTCCAAAGGCCCAACCGGGGGATGAATAATC
>CAYYHH010000317.1:0-1387 GCA_964471645.1 uncultured Oscillospiraceae bacterium | reverse complement strand
ATCTGTTCAAGGCTTTGGTAATGCTTCCAAAGGCCCAACCGGGGGATGAATAATCCCTGCGGTCGATAAAAGATATTGAATATTGCAGCTATCATAAAAACGGCGCCAACTATATAACGCCGTTTTTTGGCTATAAATTATATAAGTCGATATCGTTTTATATTGGGCTATAAATCATATCAAATGGCATGGCATCATCATATAAATTTGGATATAGATTGTATCAAATGGCATGTCTTATATTCGACAAAATCAGAGAACGGTACATCAATGTACTGTCACCCCGTCAATGGGCTTCACATAACATGTAGGAAAACGTGAGAAATGAGAGGAGTATTTTGTTATGGACATAGGAATCGGGGATAATCACATATGTATCAGTGAAAAGCAGCTCGGCATTATGAATCGGCTGCGTGACCTGTGGCAGCAACATATGTACTGGACAAGGTCGTTTATAGTGAGCGCGCTCGCAGGGTTGGATGATAAAGAAGCTGTCGCACAGAGATTGCTGCGTAATCCCAAAGATTTGGCTAATTTATTAAAGCAATACTACGGAAACGATAAGGCTTCCGAATTTGAAAGTCTTTTGACGGAGCACCTGCTTTTGGCATCGAATATGCTGGACGCTATAATAGCAGATGATCAGAAAAAGGCTCAATCGATCCGGGAAAAATGGTATGACAATGCTGTTGAGATTTCGCAATTCCTGTCATCTATAAATCCTTACTGGAGCGAAGAGCGGTGGAGGTTATTGTTTTTTGAGCATTTAGGGATGATAGATGAAATTATTTCTCTGATAATGGCAGAACAATTTGTAGAGGAAATTGCCATAAGCGATATGAGCCAGACTATGATGCTGGGATTGGCTGATTACATGAGTGCCGGGATAATAAAACAATTTGGAATTTAGTTTTTTCGCAAACCTGCGCAACCCTTCACTTAAATGGATCATGCGCCCTTAGCCAAAGGGGGGTGTGAACAGCAACACCTAACCACCTGCAACGGCATAGGGCAGTGGGTTTTGCTGGACTTTTTGACGTTTTGGAGGTATTCTTTATATAGATAAATTCGAGCATTGTGCGAGAAGGAGGGGAAAAAATGGAGACAATGACGGTCTTAAAGATTGTTTTTATTGCCCTTCTTTGCGTACCGGTGTTCGGTCTGTCGCTATTTTTAATGGGAAAACTTATGGATGAAGTAATCAAGAAACCGGGGAGACAAGGATGAAGCAAGGTTTATTTATAACTTTTGAGGGGCCTGACGGAGCAGGGAAGACAACGCAGATTCACAGGCTGGCCGATTTTCTTCGCTCAAAGGGAATGGATATCGTACTGACCAGGGAACCCGGCGGAACAATAATTGGTGAAAAGATCAGAGAGATTATTCT
>CAYYHH010000316.1:0-2692 GCA_964471645.1 uncultured Oscillospiraceae bacterium | reverse complement strand
GTTCGGAACTGGAAGAGCTTCTGAAAAAGGGTCTTTACATGATATATATAGGCGGAGAATCGGGAAGCGATAAAATCCTGAAAGCCATAAAAAAAGGGGTCACGGCCGATCAGCAGGTAGAGGCGGTCAGAAAAATTGAAGATGCTGGAATCAAGGCTTCCGTCACTTTTATATCCGGCCTTGGCGGCAGGGCAGATTGGCATGAACACGCCACAGAAACGGGCAAGGTCATAAGCCGGATGTCACCGTCTTACGTGGGGTTGCTGACTCTGATGGTGGTGCCCGGTACAGAGCTTTACGAAGACATCAAGGCCGGACGTTTTCAGCTGCTTACGGCAGAAGAGGTGCTTGAAGAGACCGAACTCATGCTGGAAAATATAAATGTGGACAGTAAATGTGTGTTCCGCAGCAACCACGCATCAAATTATCTTTCTCTGAGGGGAGACCTGCCTGCCGATAAAGATGCCATGCTGGCGCAGATACGCAATGCACTGGGCAACAGATCCATACTCAAGGATGAAAGATTAAGAATGCTTTAATCGTACAGGTAATGTGTGAAATGAAAATACTGCTCACCACGTTGAATTCGAAATATATCCACTCCAATCTGGCGCTGAAGTATTTGTATTCTGTCTGCAAGGATCTGGAATACAATCCGGAGCTGAAGGAGTTTACCATCAACAACCCCGATGACTATATCTACGGGGAGCTTTTGCGCGGAAATTACGATATTATCTGTTTTTCCTGCTATATATGGAACATAGAAAAGACCCTCTATCTTGTTGAAAACCTGAAAAAGGCCAGACCGCAGGCAACGGTGGTTTTAGGCGGTCCGGAGGTCACATGGCGGGCTGTAGAGATAATGAAAAAGCACAAGTCAGTGGATTACATACTGACAGGGGAGGGCGAAGAGGGCTTTCCCGAACTATTAAAATCCATCCTTGCGGCGGAAGAGCCTGCTGCAAGATTTAAGTCTGTAAAGGGTCTGCTCCACCGGGGCGAGGATAAAATATTTGTGAACCCTCCCGCCAATCCGGTGGATTTCAACAGCGTTCCCTTTCCTTTTACCAGTCTGGTCAGCGAGACGGATAAGATCATTTACTACGAATCTGCCAGAGGCTGTCCTTTTTCCTGCAGCTATTGCATATCCGCCATAGAAAAAGGGGTCAGACCTCTTTCTGTCGACAGGGTCAGGAAAGATTTGAGCTATTTCATTTACAAAGGTGTCAGGCAAGTCAAATTTGTCGACAGGACATTTAATTATGACGACGGCAGATGCCTGGAAATATTGAAATATCTGATGGAAGCGGATAACGGTGTCACCAATTTTCACTTTGAACTCTGCGGCGACATTATAAGCCGGGAGCTGCTGGATCTGCTGTCGGAGGCCAGGCCGGGACTGTTCCAGTTTGAAATCGGCGTTCAGACTACGAATAAGGATACCTTGAAAGCCATAAATCGGCGTTGCGACTTTCAGAAGCTTTCGGATAACGTCAATGAAATCATGAACATGGGCAATATCCATCTTCATCTGGATCTGATTGCGGGACTGCCAAAAGAAGACTATGAAAGCTTTGCCCGCTCCTTCAACGATGTATATCGCCTGAAGCCCCACATGCTCCAGTTGGGCTTTCTGAAGCTGCTTCCCGGAACTCCCATCAAAGAAAACGCAGAAGAATACGGCTATGTATACCGGTCAAAGGCCCCCTACGAGGTCATATCCAACAACTGTATTACCGCCGAAGAATTGGCAAAATTAAAGATGGTGGAACTTGTTTTGGATTTATATTATAATAGGGGAGGTTTTCAAAGAACCCTGGAATTTTTGGCTGAAGGGCAAAACTCCGATTTCTTTGCACTTTATGCGGATTTTGCCGCTTTTTATTATCAAAAAGGATACCAGCACAGATCCCACAACAAAGAGGATCTTTACAGAATATTGTATTCATACGGAAAGTACGGTCGGGAAAATGCAAAGGATATGGAAATTCTCCTTGCCGAGGACATGAAGAACAGCCTCAATCCCGAAGCCATAAGGAAATTTATGAAGATAGGGTGGGAATTAACAAAATGAAAAATACAGAAGATGCTCTCGTCAAAGTAAAGGTCAAGGCCGCTTCGTTGCCCCCGTTCGAATCGAGAAAAGACAGAGTGGGGAGGTATTTCACCAAATATCTGAAGAACTTTCTGTTCGACGAGTTTTCCGAACCGTACATTGCCAAGGCCGGCATAGATTTTATGAGGGGTGTACCCATTCCCCTGAGGCGTGAAGACATGAAGGCTTTTCAGGGAGGGGAAGGACTCAAGGCATTGCACATCGCCGAAAACATGGCCTGGGTCATGGGGGTAGACCCCAAATTCAAATATACATCCAAATATGTGCAGTTCATGGACAAGCTGTTCGGCAACAAGCTTGCGGAAGGACTGATGAAAGAGGGCAGGGACGCTGCGGAAAAAGAGGATTTCGACAACGCCATCATCCATTTCCGGGCAGCATTGATACTTAAACCCGATTACATTCACGCCATGTACAGCTATGCCAGAGTGTGCAGGGAGTTTTATTCAAGGGGCGGAGACAACAATTTCAAAGGGAGATTTAAAAGGGAATCCACCGAATATTTTGAGTTGCTCACCCAAGTGCATCCACGTTTTGCACAGGCATATTACTATTTAGGCTACGATTACCTGAATC
>CAYYHH010000315.1:2320-2725 GCA_964471645.1 uncultured Oscillospiraceae bacterium | reverse complement strand
CTGCAATGTTAGCGCAACTAATAACTCCCCAATTCACTTTTTTGGCTGTCATTTTATTAGCCTCCTATCCACGTATGATGAATCTATATTCTCTATTATAACCAGACGTATATAATAAATAAATAGCTACACATATGATAGATTCTAAAGATGGGTGAACATAATCGAAAAATTTGCCACAAATTACGAGTCGGAACTAATTTTCGCTAAGTAGAGATAAAAATTCACCGTACAGAAGGTTTTTAACTCTCTCTATCGAATAACATAGTAGAAACTATGTACCAATAATTGGTCTATATTTATAAGCTGACATGAGGGTTTTATGGAAAAGAAGCTTCATGAAGGACACAGGAAAAGAGTAAAGGAAAGATATTTGTCAGAAGGTCTAGACTCATTTGAAGATCA
>CAYYHH010000315.1:0-2310 GCA_964471645.1 uncultured Oscillospiraceae bacterium | reverse complement strand
TCTGTATACCTATGAAAGACACCAATGAGCTTGCTCACAAAATGATTGGAGAGTTTGGCTCATTACCCGGTTTGTTCGAAGCTGACCCCAAGGATATATGCAAGCGGTGTGGAGTCAGTGAAAACACTGCTATACTCGTATCACTTATACCTTCACTGGCAAGACGGTACTTTAAGGGTAAATGGGGGGACAAACCAATACTAAACAGTTCTGCAAAAGCAGGTGGGTATATGGTTTCACTTTTCACGGGAAGGATTTATGAGGCCTTTTTTGTTATTTGCCTGGACACTCAGAATAGAGTTAATTATGCTGCTTTGGTGCATGAGGGTACATTGAATGAGGTCCCGATATACCCAAGGTTGATTGTTGAAGCTGTACTTCGGCATCAGGCGAATAGTGTTATTCTTGCTCATAACCACCCTGGCGGCAGTTTAAATCCTTCTCAGGAAGACATTGAAATAACAGAGAAAATAAAAGCAGTACTTGATTCTCTGTCAATAAAAGTTGTTGATCATATTATTGTAGCCGGAGATAAATATACAAGCTTTAGGGAAAGAAAACTAATATAATAACAGCCCACACCTATAAGGAGATGAAACTTGCAAAATCTATAATGATTGAGGCAGCGGAACTGCTGGAAAATTTTCAGTGGGATGATAATTTCTGTATGGACAAAGTAGTAGAAGAATTGGCTGATGTTGTTATGTATTGTGTGTTGATGGCGGATACTTTGAAGGTTGATATTACAAAGATTATGGAAGATAAGCTGAGAAAAAACTCTTTAAAATATCCGGTAGAGAAGGCAAAGGGAAACAGCAAGAAATACACAGAGTTTTAGAAAAGGTGAATATATGATTGTCTATGAAGCAACAAAACAAGAGTTTATGGCTCATGTGGAGAGAGACGAAATTGCTGTAAAGATTTATGAGTCATATAAAGACAAGCTTGGACGTACAACAGAAAATGAGATAAACTCATGGAACAACTCCATGAACTATATGTATAAGGTGCTCAATACACCAATAATACCAGATGAATCAGGAATTGCTATTGAGTATAAAATACCGGCATCCTCCAGAAGAATAGACTTCATGTTATCTGGTTTAAATGATGAAGATAGGAATTCTGTAGTTATTATTGAGCTTAAGCAGTGGGATAGGTTGGAAGCAATAACAGATAAAGATGGGGTAGTAAAAACGCCTTATTCAGGCAGACAAATCACAGCGCACCCTTCATACCAAGCATGGTCATACGCACAGCTTATCTCAGAATATAACGAATCAGTTCAACAGCAAGGTGTTTGTTTATATCCGTGCGCATATCTTCACAACTACTTTACAAAAGAAAATGATCCATTAACGCATGAAGTATATATGAATTATGTTGAGAAGGCTCCAGTTTACTCAAAAGGCGATGTGTTTAAGCTGAGAGAATTCATTATCAAAAATATAAGGAAACCCGATCACAAGAGAACGCTTTATATTATTGAAAATGGCAAGATCAGGCCGTCAAAGTCTTTGCAGGATAGTTTGGTGAGGATGCTTGAGGGTAATCAAGAGTTTATAATGATAGACGACCAAAAGGTAGTTTTTGAAACAGCTTTGGAGCTTGCAAGAGATGCATATAGATATGGGAAGAAGCAAGTGATGATAGTTGAGGGGGGGCCCGGAACCGGCAAATCTGTTCTCGCTGTTAACCTACTGGTAAAGCTTACATCAGAAGATATGGTTTGTCAGTATGTAACAAAGAATAGCGCTCCAAGAGAAGTCTATTCAGAAAAATTGCAGAGTAATTATAGAAAAACATACATTGACAATCTTTTTAAAGGCTCGGGAGTTTATTATGATTCGGGGAAAAATGAGTTTGACACACTAATAGTTGACGAAGCGCATAGACTCGGAGAGAAATCTGGGATGTTTAAGAATAAGGGAGAGAACCAGACGAAAGAAATAATTAATGCAGCAAAATTTTCAATTTTTTTCATAGATGAGCATCAAAAGATCAGCACAAGCGATTATGGCAGCAAGAGTGATATAAGAAAATTTGCTCACCTAAATAAAGCTCAGGTTGTTGAGATGAAGCTGGAGTCTCAGTTCAGATGTAACGGCTCTGATGGATATCTGGCATGGTTGGATGATGTTCTTGAGATATCAAATACTGCAAATTTTGATGGTTTTGAATTCGATTATGATTTCAGGATATTTGATAACCCAAATGAACTTCTAGAAGTAATTATTGAAAAGAATACTAATAACAAATCAAGAATAGTTGCCGGATATTGCTGGGATTGGATTACAAATGGGAAGAATG
>CAYYHH010000314.1:0-2733 GCA_964471645.1 uncultured Oscillospiraceae bacterium | reverse complement strand
TGACATCGATGCAATAGAAACAGGGATACCGGCCCTGGCAAAGGCCCTATCCAAATCGGGAAGCGGTGATGCGGCCGAGGCAATCATGACGACGGATACTTATAGGAAAGAATATGCGGTTGCCTTTGAACTGGGAGGAAAAGCGGTAAAAATCGGGGGGATTTCAAAAGGCTCGGGCATGATACATCCCAACATGGGCACGACCTTGAATTTCATTACAACGGATGCGAATATAGATGAAAAACTATTGGAAAAAACGTGGCGCTATTGCGTTGACCGGTCTTTCAATCGCATCAGCATAGACGGCGACACTTCCACAAACGATATGGCCTGCATAATCGCAAACGGAATGGCCGGGAATAACCAACTGGTCGAGGGTTCTGATGAATATAGGACTTTTCTGACTGCTCTTCTCAAGGTGTGCGTGCATCTGGCAAGGCAGCTTGCAGCAGACGGGGAGGGAGCAGGCAGACTGATAACCTGCACGGTTCTCAATGCAAACAGCGAGGATGATGCGGAGCTTTTGGCCAAATCCGTGATTTCATCGTCTCTGACAAAGGCCGCTATGTCAGGCGGCGATGCCAACTGGGGCAGGGTGCTGTGCGCCATGGGCTATTCCGGCGCAGACTTTGATTACAATAAAGTTGATATATATTTTTCATCAAAAGAAGGCAAGGTAGCGGTGTGCAGAAACGGAAGAGGACTGGAATTTAATGAAGAAAAGGCTGCACTTATACTTTCTACAGATGAAACACAAATAATAGTGGACATTAAAACGGGGAAAGAAGAGGCAACAGCTTGGGGTTGCGACCTTACATGTGAATATGTAACCATCAACGGCAGTTATAGATCGTAATCTGCCTAGTTAATTTGCAAACGTTATACCAGCACTCTGTAACATCTAAATGTTGTCACAGATATGCCGAATATTTTTTTAGCGCGATTAACTGCAATAATGTTAACCAAACACAGGTGTAAAATATTTTAAGCCGGAAAGAAGGTAAATAATGGTTCAGCAACAGGCAGACAGGGCCTCGCTATTAGTGCAGGCACTGCCTTATATCCAAAAATTCAACGGTAAGACCATTGTAATCAAATATGGTGGAAATGCCATGGTCGCGGATGCGTTGAAAGATGCGGTGGTCAGGGACATCGTATTATTGTCTCTGGTAGGTATAAACATCGTATTGGTTCACGGGGGAGGTCCTGAGATCAGTCAGATGTTAAAAAAATTAAACGTAGAGACTCGATTTGTGGACGGATTGCGTTATACCGATCCGGAAACCATGGATATCGTTCAGCAAGTTTTGTGCGGGAAAGTCAATAAAAACCTCGTATCCCTTATTAACGATGTTGGGGGTAGGGCCATCGGGTTAGGTGGAATGGATGGCGGAATGATCCAGGCGGTAAAACGTACCGGCGAAAAGGATTGGGGCCTGGTGGGTGAAATTACTGCAATAAATCCCCGCGTTATTAACGATGTGCTCGGCAGAGGATACATACCGGTGGTATCGGGTATTGCCCAAGCCGTAGATCAAAGCTGCGTATATAATATCAATGCCGATACGGCGGCGGCAGAATTGGCCGTTGCCTTGGGTGCAATCAAACTTATTTTGCTGACAGATGTCAGAGGGGTAATGATGGATGAAAAAGATGAAAACACACTGATTTCCCGCCTGAAAATGTCGGAGGTTGCCGCGCTCAAAGCGAGGGGGATTTTGACGGGGGGAATGATCCCCAAAATCGATTGCTGCGTTAAAGCGCTTGAAGGCGGCGTGGAAAGGACGCATATTATAGATGGAAGGATAGAACATTCTATTCTGATTGAATTACTTTCGGATGAAGGGATAGGCACTATGATAACAGCATGATCGCAGTATGATCACAGTGTGATTACAGTATCATAATCATATTGCCATAGGCAGGGGTTGTGCACAGGCAGTAATTGCCCACAGGAGGGGATTAACTATAGCCGGGAATGATCAGGGGCAGGGATTAACCACGGACAGGGGTTTCATTTCGTAAAATTGAAAAATAGGGTGTTGGTGAAAAGGGAGGTTAACTGTGGATTTTGCAACTATAAAGCAGCTGGACTCACGTCATTGTATACAAAATTACAGCCGCTGCAACGTAGCCTTTGCTTATGGCAAAGGTTCGATTTTATATGATATGCAAGGGGGTGAATATATTGATTTTTCCAGTGGTATCGGGGTCAATAGCATAGGATATTCACATCCCCATTGGGTAAAATCAATATCAGATCAGGCGGGCAAATTGGCTCATGTCTCCAACTTGTTTTATACTGAACCCTATGCAGTCCTGGCGTCAAGGCTCATCGAATTATCGGGGATGAGGGCGGCGTTCTTTGCAAACAGCGGAGCCGAGGTAAACGAGGCGGCAATTAAACTGGCCAGAAAATATAGCAACGATAAATACGGTGTGGGACGGTCAGTGATTATTACCCTGAATAAATCCTTTCATGGGAGAACAATGGCTACAATTTCAGCTACGGGTCAATCGGATTATCATAAACATTTCTCTCCTTTTGTCGATGGATTCCGTTATATCGACGGTAACAAATCGGAAGAATTACATATGGCTATAACACCGGCAGTATGCGCGATTATGGTTGAAGGTATCCAAGGAGAAGGCGGCGTAATCCCTCTTGAAAAAGAATATGTGCGGGAGTTGGGGTTGCTGTGCGAAGAGCGCGACATTCTTCTTATATTTGAT
>CAYYHH010000313.1:0-2781 GCA_964471645.1 uncultured Oscillospiraceae bacterium | reverse complement strand
AGGTTAAAGTAGCGGCTCCCTATGTGATCGGAACTGCTGTTTTGACCGGAATTTGTTATGTCGTTGCAGGTGTAGTTGTATAAATCTAAAAAGGTGCCGAATCGCGCCGGGGCCGGGTACCAAAGGCAACCAATGGTGATTGGTTGTATCGGGGATCGGATACCAAGGGCAACCGACTGCATCAAGCCCCTGGTACCAAGGGGGCAAAGAGGGCTGAAGTGGACCAAAAGAGGTAAGGTAATGCAGAGGATGACAGTAACAGATTACAGTATAGCGGTTGATGCGCCCAAAGCGACAGGCGCATCCAAAAATTCCGGAGCCCTCACCATAGCGGTGATCGCGGACCTCCATGACGGGGATTGGGGGGAAATCCGTGAATCGCTGATTTTGAGAAAACCGGATGTTATAGCGATCCCGGGGGACCTCGTATCCACCGAATTGACGGCCAACTGCATAGCTTTCCTTTCATCATGCGCTTCAATCGCGCCCACTTACTATTCTTTCGGGAATCACGAGAATAGGCTAAAGGCCGATGATATTGCAAAGATCCGTAAAACAGGGGCCATTCCTCTGGACGATGATTTTGTGCAAGTGGGGAATATTACTATAGGAGGATTATCTTCGGGATACCGATTTCGAAGGGTTCATCCCGGCGGGAAGGGGGCAGCAGGAAGATATTCATCCAGTCCCGAGCCTGACCTGAGCTGGCTTAAAATGTTTTCTGAACTTCCGGGTTTCAAAGTGCTTTTGTGCCACCATTCTGAATATTATTCAACTTATATAAAGCAGACGGATATAGATGTTGTCCTGACAGGCCACGCCCATGGCGGGCAGATACGGTTTGGAAACCAAGGGCTGTTCGCTCCCAATCAGGGATTTTTTCCGAAGTGGACGTCCGGGGTTCACGATAACAGATTAGTTATCAGCAGAGGATTGGCAAATACAGCCGGGTGGATCCCGCGGCTTGGAAACCCGCCGGAGCTGGTATATGTGAAGATCGCTGATTAATAGCATGCGGATGCGCAGCATAGGCAATCCCATTTAAACAATAGAAAGATTTGATCAGATTTGCAGAAGAAGGAAGGCGAACGGCAATGGCTATGCTATAATTAGTCATTAGCTGATGGAGGGGAGAACGTGAAAATGAAAACCCTGATCACAGGCGCAAAAGGTTTCGTCGGGAAGAATCTGACAGTGACTTTGGAGCAGATAGAAGGCATTGAGCTATATCTGTACGATGTAGATACAGACCCGTCACTTTTGGATGCCTATACCAAGGACTGTGAATTCGTATTCCACCTGGCTGGGGTAAACCGCCCGGAGAAAACCGAAGAATTTATGGAAGGAAATTTCGGCTTTACCTCGGAGCTCTTGGAATCCCTGAAGAGGAATCGAAACACCTGTCCTGTTCTGATAACCTCATCTATCCAGGCAGCCTTGGATAATCCCTATGGGAAGAGCAAAAAGGCCGGCGAGGACCTGATGTTTGCTTACAGCCGCGAAACCGGAGCCAGGGTTTTGGTTTACCGTCTGCCTAATGTTTTTGGGAAATGGTGCCGCCCCAATTATAACAGCGCAGTGGCGACCTTCTGTTACAATATTGCCAACGATTTGCCTATAAAGTTAAACGATCCGGACGTTATGATGAACCTGGCCTATATAGATGATGTGGTGGAGGCCTTTTTAAAGGCTATGGACGGATACGAAGCGCGGAAGGATTGCCGGAGTGATGAGTCGTGCAACTCTATCGGGGATTTCTGCGTCGTACCTGTGACTTATGCCATTAAATTAGGAGAAATCGCAGAGTTGTTGTATTCCTTTAAAAACAGTCGCGAGGAGCTGTCCATACCCAATATGGCAGATGATTTTACCGGGAAGCTTTATGCTGCCTACCTCAGCTATCTGCCGGAAGATCAGTTCGCATACCCCTTGAAGATGAATGAAGATAACAGGGGCAGCTTTACGGAAATGATCCGCACACCGGACCGGGGGCAGGTATCGGTGAATATCTCAAAGCCGGGCATTACCAAGGGAAACCATTGGCATCATACTAAAAACGAGAAATTCCTCGTGGTAAGCGGCCGGGGAATAATACGCTTTCGCAAGGTGGGATCGGATAAAATAATCGAATATCACGTATGCGGAGAAAAGCCGGAGATGGTGGACATACCTGTCGGCTATACACATAATATTGAAAATCTGGGCGATTCGGATATGGTCACTATCATGTGGGCCAGCGAATGCTTTGATTCCGAAAAGCCGGACACATATTTTCTGGAGGTTTAAAAATGGCTGCGAAACTGAAGCTGATGACCATTGTAGGTACCAGGCCGGAAATCATACGTTTGTCCGAAGTGATCAAGAAATGTGACATGTATTTTAACCATACATTGGTGCACACAGGACAGAATTGGGACTATAACCTCAATGAGATTTTCTTTGAGGATCTTGGGTTGCGCGAGCCGGATTATTTTCTCAATGCTGTTGGGGAAAATCTGGGGGAGACTATCGGAAACATCATCGCAAAAAGTTATAAGGTTTTATGTGAAGTGGAACCCGATGCACTTTTGATACTTGGAGATACAAATTCTGCTTTATCAGCCATACCGGCAAAGAGATTGAAGGTACCCATTTTTCATATGGAGGCAGGGAACCGCTGCTTTGACGAGAACTTGCCAGAGGAGACCAACAGGCGCATTGTAGATCACATTGCCGATGTGAACCTTTGTTACAGCGAGCATGCAAGGCGCTATCTGAATTTCGAGGGGGTTGCAAAGGAAC
>CAYYHH010000312.1:0-2783 GCA_964471645.1 uncultured Oscillospiraceae bacterium | reverse complement strand
AAAAAAGACTGCGGAGAGATCCTTCGAATTGAAGATTTTATCGAGATTGCCGGGGTCCTTGTAAGCATGGGGATTGACAAAATACGCATCACAGGAGGAGAGCCCCTTGTGAGGCACGGTGTTATAACCCTGATCCGTGAAATCGGTCAAATAAAAGGAATCAGGGATTTTGCCATCACTACAAACGGCCTGCTTTTGCCTGGATATGCACAAGATTTAAAAGATGCCGGATTGAAAAGGGTAAATATCAGCCTGGACACCTTTGACAGCGCAAAATATAGCAACATTACACGGGGTGGGAAGTTGGATTCAGCTATAGACGGAATAGTCGCGGCCTTAGAAGCAGGTTTTGAAAGGGTCAAATTAAACGTAGTGCTGATAAAGGGGTTTAACGATGATGAGATCCCTGAATTTGTTGAATTGACAAAGACAAATCCTATAGACGTCCGTTTTATAGAGCTGATGCCTTTTTCCGGGCAGCAGGAATTTGCTTTAGGAAAATACATGTCCGGCGATAAAATACTGGAGATATACGACGATTTGCTTGAAGAGCCGAGAGATGACCCGTCTTCGCCAGCCAGGTACTACCGTTTGCCGGGGGCCGAGGGGAGGGTAGGTATCATAGAGCCCTTAAGCCATAGATTTTGCAGCGAGTGCAATAGGATCAGGATAACTGCGGATGGGCATGCATTAGGGTGTTTGCACAGCAGGAGTGAAATAGACTTGAAACCCGCATTAGGTAACGGGGAGGCCCTCAAAGAAACGATTCTTCGGGCAGTATCCGAGAAACCATTGAATCACAGACTTGATGAAGGAATACTTATGGATAGAGATATGGGGAAGATAGGAGGTTGAGCATGAATGACTTTACACATATCAATGCTTCTGGAAGGGCAAAAATGGTCGATGTAGGCGATAAAGCCTTTACAGACAGGACGGCGATTGCCCGGGGGGAGGTATTGATGCACCCCGGTACGGTACAAATGATTCAGGATGGCGGAATGAAGAAAGGGGACGTGATCGGTGTCGCTCAGGTGGCCGGAATAACGGGAGCCAAAAAGACTGCAGACCTGATACCCATGTGTCACAATATCTTCATTTCCGGATGTGACATGGATTTTTCCATAAAAGAGGACAGGGTTGAGATAACCGCCACCCTCTCAACCAACGGACAGACAGGCATTGAAATGGAAGCCTTGACTGCGGTCACTGCAGCGGCGCTGACCATTTACGATATGTGCAAAGCTGTAGATAAAACTATGAGGATACAAAACATCAGGATCATCAAAAAAACGGGAGGCAGGTCCGGCGATATTGTGCTGGAGGATTAAAGTTAATAAGGGGATACTCCCTATATCAGAGTTTTTAGCATCCTCTTATATATCTCGTTCAGTCCCGCTATTTTGCTTTCTTCCGCCGCAACCAAAGGATATCTGCCAACCTCTGCGCCATTGTTCAGAGCTATAAGCTCGCCTACGGGGCTTCCTGCTTTCAAAGGGGCTTTTATATTGTCGAACAAGGATGTTTCCATTGTCACACTGCCTTTTTCTCCTTTTTTAACGAGAAGCTTTATGTCGTTTTCCGTTGTGGCGCTTATCGAAGGCGGCGAACCTTTCTCAACGGTTATTGTTCCCAGAATCTCTCCTTGCTTTGCAAGTACGGCACTTTCGCATGTGGCAAAGCCATAATCCAGCAGCTTCATGGTTTCACCCCATCTGTTGTGAGTGGTATCGCAGCCCAGAACTACTGCAATAAGCGTCAGGTCTTCCTTGGTTGCCGATCCGGACAGGCAGTATCCCGCCTCTTGGGTAAAACCGGTTTTAATGCCGTTTGCCCCCGGGTAAAGCCTTATCAGGCGGTTGGTGTTGGTAAGCTCAAACTCCGTCTGTTCTTTACCGGCAAGCCCGACTAAAACCTTGGTCTGCCATGTATTAAACCATTCATGAGCTATCTTATACTTCAAAAGCTCTTTTGACATCAGTCCTATATCGTAGGCGCTTGTATAATGATTCTCTGCAGGAAGGCCATTAGTGTTGACAAAATGTGTATCTTTCATCCCAAGATCCTGAGCCCTTTTATTCATCGCCTCCACGAAGATTTCCTCCGTCCCCGCCACATACTCAGCTGCCGCTACGCAAGCATCGTTGGCGCTTCCTATAGCCATCCCCTTCAGCAATGTTTCCACAGGCTGCTGTTCACCCTGCTCCATATACATTTGACTGCCCCCCATGCTGGCAGCTCTCTGGCTGATTGTAACCTTGTCATCAAGGGATATTTGTCCTCTGTCTATGGCTTCCAATGTTAGCAGCATTGTCATTATCTTAGTAATGCTTGCCGGAGGCAATTTCTCATGGCTGTTCTTGTCATATAAAACTGTACCGCTGTCCGCATCTAAAAGTACAGCAGATTTGGCGGTTTGCGCAAGGGTAACCGCCGTATCCTGTTTAGAATTTTCAGCAACCGGCGTTGTAACCATATGTAATTCGTCTGTGACTACTACCTGCAGCTCCTCGCCGAAAATATATGTTGTTCCTGCTAAAGCAGCTGTCAAAAGCAGCACCGCCGCCATCACACGGGCAATAATCTTATTTGTAAACAATACAAAACCCCCCTTCAAATGCTCTCTATCTAAAGATATTGCACCTTCGGGGGGTTTATTCATGTCTAAACTGTAAAAATCGTTTAAGCCTATTTCAGGTTTTCCGGATTGAGAACCTCTAGTTCAGGCAAGACGAAAATACCATCCTTTCGAATAAGGACATCATCAAAGTAAATTTCGCCTC
>CAYYHH010000311.1:0-2788 GCA_964471645.1 uncultured Oscillospiraceae bacterium | reverse complement strand
CTGCGGCACATAAGAGGTTCCGTTTATCGCTGCTTCCTTCCGGATCTGACGAGGTTCACAGATTCTTATTGCGCAGGGCCCGAACCATGCCAGACGAAGCCGGCAAAAGGCAATTTGCTATTATATTATAGCTGAAATCCTTGGCTCCGTCAATGAGATCCGGAAAATACGACTTTGTAAAGCTCATCGCTTTCGGGAGGATGAATTGTTGTTTCTATGCCATTGCTGACCAATATACATCCGTTTTCAACGTTGGTTATCCTGCCTATACATGCTGTCGCAATGCCATTTTGCTGTATTTTCTCAATCATTTCTTTCTTCTTATCCGGATTTACTATTATCATCATGCTTCCGCTTGAAATCAATCGTAAAGGATTTATTCCAAAAAAATTACACATTTTTCGCGTTACATCGGCTACGGGAATCCTTTCCTCCCACACTTCGGCGCCTGTTTTGGAGATCCGGCACATTTCCCAGATCGCACCCAGTACACCGCCTTCGGTTATATCATGCATACCGGATGTCCCGATTTTTCCCGCTATTACACCTTCTTTAACGACGGATACGGAATCTAACATGGATTTGGCTTCGTCTATTTCTTTTTCGTTTAAAAATTCCGCCAGCATGGTGCCGTAATCGTTCGCAATGATACCTGTGCCTTCAAGGGCCACTTGCTTTGTAACTAAAATATAATCGCCCGGCTGCATATTCTCAGCGCTCTGTGAGGCGCCTTTTAACGCTTTGCCCAAGGCTGTTGACACAATTACAGGCGTATTTACCGCTTTCGTTATCTCTGTATGGCCCCCTATTATTTCCACTCCAAGATTTTCGGAAACCTCTCCCGCCTGCCTCATTATCTCATCTATTTCTTCTGCCGTAGTCCCCTCAGGCAGCATGCACGCTAAAAGGAGGCCAAGGGGTTCTACGCCGTTGGACGCAATATCGTTGCATGAAATTTGTACCGCCAACCGCCCTATATCAGCCACTGCCCCGGTAATCGGATCCGTTGACAGAACGCAATCATAATCTCCAAAATCCACTACTGCGCAGTCTTCACCTATCCCCGGCCTTGTGGTCACTTCCTCTCTCCTGAACTTCAGATGTTTAAATACTAATTCCTCCAGCAACGCGCTGTCTAATTTTCCCGTTTTCATGATGGCTGCGATTATTCCTTCCTCTTTTGTTATATCCGCGATTGCTATTCGGCTTGTCCGATTATTTCTATTCCGGCTTATTTCCGCTCTCAAGCCAGTCGATGAGCTGAACCTCAGTTATTATCGGGATTTCCAGTTCCTTGGCTTTTCTGTTTTTGGATGAGCCGGATGCACTGTCGTTGTTGATAAGATAGTTGGTCTTTGCAGTGACCGCATCTGTAACTTTTCCGCCCCTTCCTTCAATGACAGACTTAAGTTCGTTTCGGTTTTTATAGTGTTCGACGGATCCGGTCACAACAAAAGTCAGGTTTTCAAGCAACCGATCCACCGATGTCTCCTCGATTTCCTCAAATCTGACCTCTTTTAAAATATCTTCTACAACATGCCTGTTCTTTTCATCGGCGAAAAATTTTACATATCCTTCAGCCATTACATCCCCGATACCATATATATCTGTAAGTTCTTCAAATGAAGCAGATTGTATTAATTCCCAGCTATAGCGGAAATGCCTGCATATTGCTTTGGCATTGGCAAGACCTATATTGGGGATCCCAAGGCTGTAGAGCAATCTCACCGGATTTGTGATCCTCGCCTTGTTTATCGAATTTAATAAATTATTGTAAGATTTTTCTTTGAAGCCCTCCATCCCTATGATTTCTTCCCGGTGTTTTTCTATATGGAAAATATCGGCCGGCTCTTTTATAAAGCCCTTCGAAATAAATTTTTCTACTGTTGCTTCCGAAAAACCGTCAATGCCCATGGCATCCCTGCTTACAAAATGAGTATATGACTTCACATGCTTTGCCGGGCATTCTTCGTTGGGACAAAACAGTACTTTCACATCTCCCTCTTGCCTTAAGTTTGTGCCCTGCCCACATGCTGGGCAGCTTGCCGGAGGCGCCGCGGTCCCGCTTCCCGTAAGGTTTTCCGCTACCTGAGGTATTATCATGTTGGCTTTATATACCCGTATTTCGTCCCCTATGCCCAGTTTAAGGCCTTCCATTATACTTATATTATGAACACTTGCCCTACTTACGCTGGTGCCCTCAAGTTCAACAGGTTCAAAAACTGCAATCGGATTGATCGTTCCCGTCCTCGACGGGCTCCATTCCACATCCAAAAGGACTGTCTCCCTGATCTCGTCCCGCCATTTGAAGGCTATGGAATCCCTTGGAAATTTCGATGTCGCACCCAGGCTGTCGCCATATTGTATGTCATCAAAGGTTAAAACAAGCCCGTCTGTGGGGAAACCATATTCCTTTACTTCCCGACTGAATTCATTAACGATCTCTTCCAAATTGACTTCAGTCACTTCCCTGAAAGGAACGACCTCAAACCCCTGAACCGCAAGCCATTCCAATTGGTCCTTCCTTGAGTTGGCAAAATCCTTTCCATCTGCTTTAACCAATCCGAAAGCAACGAAATTAACATTTCTTTCAGCCGTAATTTTATTGTTTAATTGCCGGACCGATCCGCTGCAAAGATTTCTGGGATTTTTATATTTAGCCTCCACCTCTTTCAGCTTACTGTTAAGCATATTAAAATCTTCATAGCCGATAACTGCCTCGCCCCGAAGGACCAGTTGACCTTCAAAAGGAATTTCAAGCGGTATGTTTACAAAAACCTTTGCATTG
>CAYYHH010000310.1:0-2790 GCA_964471645.1 uncultured Oscillospiraceae bacterium | reverse complement strand
GTGCATAGCGGCCATCGGGTCAATACCACTGATACCCAATATTAAAGGAATCGAATTTGCGCATCCCATAATGGATATGCACGATAAGAAATTTGAACTTGGCGACAGTATCGCAATTATTGGAGCCGGTCAAGCGGGGAGCGAGGCAGCCGTAGAGTTGGCAATGCAAGGTAAAAGGGTTTATCTCATAGAGATAAAATCAGATATCGCAAGAGACGCAAACTCGGTGCACAGGCCTTCGCTGATTAATGAAATCGATAAATACAGTTCACTTATTACCGTGCTTACAAATACAACTTGCGAAGAAATCAAAAAGGATGGAGTAGTATGCAGGGATAAGTCCGGGGATGAGATGTTTATAGAAGCGGATAATGTTATTTTCGCCACGGGAATGGTTCCACTCTTAGACGAGGTAAACGCCTTCAGAGAAGTATCGGATGACTTCAAGTACATCGGAGACTGCAAGAAGACCCGTCAGATAGGGCAGGCCATACTTGAGGCATACGACGCGGCAATGGATATCTAAGGATATCGGCGTTTGTTAAAGGCTCCTTACCTATATGTAACGCGTAGGGTTCATAGCTATAATACATATCGGTGAGGAGTAATATAAAAGAGTTTATAATACCACCGGATTCCAAAGATTCCGGGGTAGCAATTATCACCATATTTTATTAAAAGGAAGGAGGACAAAATGTCTGACCAGCAAATCACTTCAACATCCCAGTTAAATCGGGTACTGGGCAAGAAAGAATTGTACGGTATAGCTTTTGGTCATGTTATCGGCTCCGGAATATTTGCTCTGTTAGGGGTCGGTATTGCCATGACAGGCAAATCAGTTAGCATCGGAATGCTCATTTCGGTAGTCATCGTTTTGATGCAGGCGCTTCCACTTATCCTGATCAGCGGAACTGTTCGCTTAAGGGGAGGGTTTTACACAATTGTCGGCTTTATGTGGGGGGAGAAATTTGCAGGTTTCTACGTAATCGTATATTTCTGCGCAAATATTTCTCTGGCCATGTACGCTTTAAGCGCAGCCGATTACCTGCAGGGGATTTTTACCAGTATTCCAATAACCCTTACCGCATTTTTAGTATTAACACTATTTTACGTCGTAAATTTCTTTGGAATCGAAGGGGCGGCAAAATTAGAGCTCGTAATGGTAGTCATCATGGCTGTCGCGCTGACTGCTTTTATAGTCTACGGTATGCCCCACGTGGATTTCGGTGAGTATTTCTCCGGAGATGATTTCTTTTCCAACGGTCCGATTTCATTGCTTTCCTGCGGGGTGCTCTTAACGTGGGCTACCGCCGGTGCTTCGGATATGATAATGCTAAGCGGTGAAGCAAAGAATCCCACCAAAGACCTTCCCCAGGTAATCGTTGTGGCAACCTTGGCAGTGGCTGTGTTCTACGCACTAATTTCAGTTGTTGCCGCCGGGGTTCTCCCCATCGACCAGGTTGCAGGCCAGCCGCTTACCCTTGTGGCTGCAAAAATCTTCCCGAAACCGGTCTATCTTTTCTTCGTAATAGGGGGAGCTTTGTTGGCACTCACAACAACCTTAAACGCCAGCTTTGCCTGGGTCACAAAGCCCATACTGCAGGCCAGCATCGATGGGTGGCTGCCGAAGAAGCTGGGTTACATACATCCTAAATATAAAACGCCGGTTCCAATTTTAACCATATTTTACGGAATAGGATTGCTGCCAATATTCTTTGGTTTTAATATCGCATTAATCGCAGACATGACCGTGCTTTTGAACAACATTCTCTTCATCTTCATTTGCTATGGTGTTGTCTTTATGCCGAAGAGGATACCGGAACTGTGGGCTAAATCCAAATTTCACTGCAGCAACACGAAGCTTCATATTGCAGCTCTGATCGGTGGCTTCTCCGCGGTAATATCCGTAATATTGCTGCTGACAGAGTTAGGGACGAGAGAAATCGTCGGAACCTGTGTTATCACCGTAATTGCGGCAATCTTTGGATATATCCGTCATAAATCAGGTAAGGTGGACATGGAAATCAGCTATGAGGAAGATTAACAGTAAATAGTCATAGAGCAAACTAAACCGGAAGTTTTACAGAAAGGTATAAGTATAGTGCGGCAGCTCTATATTAGGTGTAAAATTGGAACAAAGAACAATTGATGACAATAGAATGAGCGTAAACTCCAACCAGCTCTATTTCAAACCTCACAGAAAATATGAAGAGGGAATGATGGAGACGGAGGATGTGGAAGGTAAATATATTCTTAAAGTTGGTGTCCACGAAACCAGGCTTCAAAACGAAGCCTGGCTGGACATTTGGTATGAGGACTCTGAGGTAACACAGCATGTCCATAAAAATGCCTGCGAAACTTTCTATATCATCGATGGTGAAGTGGAGTTGATCGTAACCGGAGGAATCAGAACGGTTCTTAAAAAAGGTGACATTTTCCATTGCCCTCCGGGCATGGGCCATGAATTTCATACGATAGGAGAACACGCTGCCTGGTACAATCTATTTGCAAATCTTCATTATTGGAATATCGTACAAACGGAAATAGATATGAGTATCCACAATCCTGATAAATTAAAGGATGTGCCATACTACAGGGGCTTTATATCTTCCATGAACAGTCAAAAACTCTCCCCTTATCCACCTGTCCTTACGGAAGAGGATCATCATTGGGTGAGAAAGGCTGGTGAGGCCCTGCTCAATTTCGAAGCCTTTGGCATAAAATTCAATCTGAAAGTTGCCCCATGGGAGACAAACGAACTAAACGAAATATGGGAAATGGAGATCAAGA